>NZ_JBIUCP010000025.1:0-57157 GCF_044538765.1 Acinetobacter sp. ABJ-A23_2 | reverse complement strand
CCATCACCATTAGGATGAAAAACGTACAAAACTAGCGAAGTAAAAACCTATAATTCACAAAATTTATATAACTCTAATTTTAATAAAACTAATAAATGCTATCCGGTATACAAATTCTCCATATTTTAAACTTAATTGATTCGTTCTAAACATTAAAAAAGCCTCAAAAAATCGAAGATTTTATTTAAATTTTTAACGGATGTTTGATTATTAACAGTATATTAAAGTCATTATGAGTCATTTCTATTTATCTTATATTTTTATCTGTGTTTTTCCAAAAACTTATCCATCGATTAGCTCAAACTTATAGTTGTTTAATACTGCTCACCCCTAAACTTTTTTGCGTTAAAAGTATGGCGTGTTTATAGGAATAAGTCCTTGCATGCTGAGCTGTGACTAGCTGTTCCGTTTAAGCATGTCGAAGCCGATTCATTTATAATATATTCAAAATGGACTTAAAACTTAAATAGTGGGGATGATATGAGTCAACACATAATAAACCCAGAAGACATTCCTTTAGCATTTCAAATTGCTTGGAATAATCATGATATGAAAGCCTTTGCTGCTCTTTTTCATCAAGATGCGACTTTCGTTAATCGTTTTGGCCATTACGTTAAAGGCGTTGATGAAATTGTTGCACTACACCAGCCTATTCATGACACCATCTATAGCGACTCAACATTAGAGAATGAACTCATCGATATTACACCGATGAGTGATGATATCTGTATTTCACACTTTTGGAGTCGCCTAACTGCGGGCGTAGCTCACCCACAGGGTCCCCATCAAATTGATACTCTCATTCTTACTGTACTCATCAAGAAGAATAATTTCTGGTACATTCAGGCGCTTGAAAATGTGACTTTAACAAACCCACGAACGGGAGAGACCATACTTAGAAATATATAAAAGAGAGTAAGATTATTTTTAGTAATTTATATGCATAAAAAAAAGCCCTTGTCATTAACAAGGGCTTTTTAAGAATTTTGGCGGAAGCGGTGAGATTCGAACTCACGGAGGACTCACACCCTCGTCGGTTTTCAAGACCGGTGCATTAAACCGCTCTGCCACGCTTCCAACGAGCGCTATAATATAAACAAAAATGCAAGTTGGCAAATCTTTTATTTAATTTTTAATTCAAACGCTCAAAATAAAAACAAATCTATTTAAATTTCATCATTTTTAGGCTTTTCATAACGAATTGCATTGATATACCAAAGCTTTTTACCTAAAGGAGTATGCACTTCGACCTCATCATCGACTTCTTTACTCAAGAGTGCACGCGCCATTGGTGACTCAATCGAGATATGCTGAGGATGGTGATCATAAATTTCGTCAATCCCGACAATTCGTAAAGTTTTTTGCTCCCCTTCTTCATTTTCAATTTCGACCCAAGCTCCAAAATAAACTTTGCCTTCTTGCTCCGGAGCATAATCAACAATTTTTAACTCTTCTAAACGTTTTCCTAAATAACGTACTCTGCGATCAATTTTTCTCAGTAGCTGTTTATTGTACTGATAATCGGCATTTTCACTGCGGTCGCCGAGGCTTGCAGCCCAATTCACTTTCTTGGTGATTTCTGGTCGTTCTTCATGCCAAAGTTGTTTTAATTCAGCAACTAATTTGTCATGTCCTGACCGCGTGATTAAGTTAGATTTCATGATAAAAAACCACTGATGAACAACATACTGCTTACAAGATGTAGCATTTTATACCCTATTTACCCATATCAGAAGTGTATAAATTTTCTTCCTTAATAAATTCATGTTGTTATGTTGATATATCGAATATTTAATTGTTCAAAATTTGACAATCTTTTTTTTGAATATTATGATGCGCGCATCTTAAATGTTGAGTATTTTTTAACCCAACCAGCAACTATGTAGATTTTCTACACAGTTTATTTTTTTCATTTCATGTCATTTTGAATGACGTCATGACTGCCCACCCCTTATTGAATTTATCAACTTTTAGAAGTTATGGCAGCTTTTTGCCTGGCTTTCTAGGGCATAAATTATCTGTAGCGGAGACAACATGCACAGTAATTCAAGTTCTGGGTCGAGGCTTAGCCTTAACTCTTTATTTTCTTCTCTCCCATTGAAAGTTCTTGCACTCAGCACTATGTTTTTTCCCTTTCATAGTATCAATGCAGGAAAAACCCTACAGTACAATACTGTAGTTAACACAAACACATTAACCGTAGTTGCTGTAGAAAGCCCAACTACTGTTTTTAAAGAAGATCAATTTTTACATGGCTTCGGTTATGACCTGGCTCGTAACTATGCGCAAAGCTTAAATGTAAAGTTGGACTTCAAAATTGTGGCAGATAACGCCACTGCACTCAAATGGGTCCAGCAAGGTAAAGCAAATCTTGCCATGACGACCGCGAGCTTAAGCTCAATCGAGAACAAAGGTTTAATGTCTTTTTCTGCAAGTTGTGGTGACATCGTAAATTTGCAAAAAAATGGATTAAATCCCGATTTAAGCTGGGTGTTTAAACAAGCAGATGATCCTCTTACACAAACTGCCAGTGGTTTTGTTTGTCAAAGCAAGCAAAATGGTCTGACTCAACAACTGGCTTCATTTTACAACCGTAACGTTGTAAAACCCGAGTCTTGGTCTACGATTCAACGTGACATCAGTACACGTTTACCCATTTACAAAGCCAGCTTTAAACAAAGCGCGGCGAAGTACGATTTAGATTGGCATTTGCTTGCAGCAATGAGCTATCAAGAATCGTATCTCAAGCCAGAGTCTGTTTCACCAACAGGCGTACGCGGGTTAATGATGTTAACCAACAGTACAGCTCGGGCAATGGGTGTAAGTAACCGTAGCGATCCAGCGCAAAGCATTCAGGGCGGTGCGAAATATTATGATCTCATGCTAAGTGAGTATGGTGATATTCCCTTCCCAGATCGTAACTGGTATGCCCTAGTGGCCTACAATATGGGCCCTGGTGCAGTCAACCAGATCCAGAAGCGCTTACAAACTCAAGGGAAAGACCCAAACCAGTGGGTGAATCTCTATGACTATTTACAGCGCAATCAAATGCGAAATGGTCGATACAAACAAGCGGTGCAGTACGTGACTCGTATTCGTGCTTATCTTGAGCATATTAAAACGGCGCAAACGCGAATCAATATCTAGTTTTATTGTTTTTAAAAGTTGATAAATTCATTGTTTGTATCAATAAAAAGCTTACCTCTTGGGGTAAGCTTTTTATATGAATTCTTTTAGACTTAAGCTGTTTGTTCTAATACTTTCTTGAACAAATCTTTTTGTTCTTGGCTTGGTTTAGCTGTTTGTAAAGCCATTAACTGAGACATGTCGCCTTGAACTTTAATTTTACCAGTCATGAATGCTTGCATAGCTGCTGCCATATCAAACTCAAGGAATACTTTACGTAAAGTTTCAGCATCCATGTTCAATGTTGTTTTGGCATTTGAAGACAAACCTTTTTGGATTTTACCCCCATCTAACGCTAATTCGGTATTTCCAGAAGCATCTGTAACTACTAAATTAATTGCCAAATTCGCAAGAGCTGGTGGCAAATTAAGATCACCTGCTTCAGCAGTTAATTTTTCGACAGTCGCAAACCAATCATCAGTTAAAAATGCAGGCATGATTCTTCCTCAAATTTATTTGTTCAATTTCTCTAGTTAGTTGCCTATCCAGACAACATCATATGAAGCACTTCTGCTTGTGCGTTGTTATAGCATGTAATTTTAAGGTTGGGCTATGACTTTTTGTACGGAACATTCATTTTTTAGTATTTTGATACATTAAAGGCACTTGTTTATAAAGTGCCTTTAATTGACTTACTTAATCGTTTTATTCAGCAGCAAAACTTAAGTTCACTACATCTAAACGTTTTTTAAGTTCTTCAGGGTCTTTAAAGTCGATCTCGCGCTGAGAATCTAGCGCTTCAAAATCAAACAAATCACGGTCCGCTAACTGAGACGGAGATACGTTTTGTAAAGCACCAAAAATGCTGTGTAAACGTTTCGGATATTGTTTATCCCACTCACGTAGCATTTCATTAAGCATGGCACGTTGTAAGTTCTCTTGTGAACCACAAAGGTTACACGGAATAATTGGGAACTTACGTAATTCGGCATATTTGATAATGTCTTTTTCTTCAACATAAGCCAAAGGACGAATCAAAATATTCTTCTTATCTGACGACAAAAGCTTAGGTGGCATCGCCTTTAAGCTGCCGCCATGGAATAAGTTCAAGAAGAAAGTTGCAATGATGTCATCACGGTGATGACCTAACGCAACTTTAGTGGCACCAATTTCTTGAGCAAAGCCATAAAGCGAACCACGGCGTAAACGTGAACACACTGCACAGTATGTTTTACCTTCAGGTGTTAAACGCTTGGTAATGGTGTAAGTGTCTTTTTCCAAAATGTAATATGGAATGTTATTTTCTTCCATATAACGTGGTAAGACATCTTCAGGAAAGCCCGGCTGCTTTTGGTCAAGGTTAACCGCAACAATGTCAAAGTTGATCGGTGCAATACGTTTGAACTGCAACAAAATGTCGAGCAAGGTATAACTGTCTTTACCACCAGACACACACACCATGACCTTGTCACCATCTTCAATCATATTGAAGTCACGAATGGCATGTCCAACTTGACGGCGAAGCTTCTTAAGCAAACGATAATAGACCGAGCTTGTTGGAAGTTCAGGCTTAAAATTAAATCCTTCGTTGGACTCAACTGGCGCGTACATAGACGAGATATACCCATAAATAAAAATACCGCGCAATTTTATATGATTCGGACGGGAATCGCATCAAAAGAATAGTTTCAATTCTTGAAGTCGTCATAATGCTCAGGCATGATGCAAAAGCAGTGCTCCATTTTGACCAATGAGTTCATTTTTTGCGCAAAATGCTTACTTTTTGGACTTTTCCACAGTTTTCCACAAAACCTGTGGATAAAATTGTGGATTTCTTCGTGCTTGACAAACTGTTTTCACCTTCTGTTAAGGGTTTTATTTAAATTGATCATTTTTTAACCAATGATTTTTACCTTTAATTTTCAAATAGTTATTCAAGTCAATAGAATCATTTTAAAATTTTTTTTTAATTTTTTTTGATGATCATTCGAACAAAACAGCTTGATTTTTTAAAACAGCCAAAATAAAAAAAATTACACAAAACTTCTTTCTGTAATATTTTTTGATAAACTCTTTGACAAGTTTCGAATACCTTAAAATTGTGAATAACATAAAATGAAAAATTCGGTTCAATATCTTTTTTCTTGTTTGCTGGGGATGACCACTTTTTCGGTAGGTATAATGCCGACTTTTGCGGGTCAGATGTACGTTTACCAAGACAAAAATGGCAGTACTTTACTGACTAACCGTAAAAGCTATGACAATTCACTCAAGAAAGTAAAAGTGACTTACTATCCCGATAGTAATATTCATAGTTATACCAACTGGGGCGCTTCAGAAGCTTCTGTTCTACCGAGTTATAGCAGAAATAAAAATGCGTTTGACCATATTATTAAACAGGCCGCACAACAGCACGGCGTATCAGAAGGTTTAATTAAGGCAGTCATGCATACCGAATCTGGTTTTAATGTGAATGCTCACTCTCCTGTCGGTGCTCAAGGCCTAATGCAGCTGATGCCAGCTACTGCCCGTCGCTTTAACGTATCTAACGCCTATGATCCTCAGCAAAATATCTTTGCTGGTGCGAAATATCTAGGTTGGTTGCTCAAGCGTTTTAATGGCAATACACAAATGGCGCTTGCTGCCTATAATGCTGGTGAAGGCAACGTAGATAAGTATGGTGGTATCCCTCCATTTCGTGAAACCCAAGATTATGTTCGCCGTGTAACTAGTCGATATCAAAACTTATATTCTTCTGGGGTAAGCCTTTCATCGTTTAGTAACTCAAATATTTCTGCTCAAGCAGTAAATCCCCCTGTTTCGCCACAAGCCACCACACCTCAACAAGTATCGGCTAAACCTGTTAAATACTCTTCTGGGCGCCAAATCGTAACATTGTCAGATGGCACTTATACAGATGCCCCGACGGGTACTTATGTCACCAATAACGCAACAGCAATTGCGCATATTAGAATCGAGTAAAGTTTAAAACCGCATGTATTGCGGTTAATCTTTTAACGAGGCCCATTGTCTAAAAATTGTAATGATCTATTACCCCTACCCGAGTGTTTAGACGGGCCTTATAAATAACTTTTTTAATTTAAATACATTCTTTCGCAGGAAAGAATGTATCGATTCCTTATTTTTTCCTTGAATTTTTCCCCTAAGCGCCGCATATTAGCTGAGTGATTTATAATTTATAAATCAGATAATATTTTATTTATAAGAGGATTTTCTCAATGATGCGGATTGGTTTGTTTTTGCTTACCAACCTCGCGGTACTGGTTGTAGCTGGCATTATTTTGTCACTCTTCGGTGTCGGTAGTTACCATGGCGCGGGTGGCTTAAAACTAGGCAACCTTTTAGTCATCTGTTTTGTGTTTGGTATGGTGGGCTCTTTAGTCTCTCTATTTATGTCCAAATGGATGGCTAAGAAAACTACTGGTACAGAACTGATTGACCCAAATGCTCCTCGTAACCAAGCTGAAAGCTGGTTATTGCAAACAGTCGCTGAACTTTCTCAACGTGCTGGTATTAATATGCCAGAAGTTGGTATCTTCCCTTCATATCAGTCTAATGCCTTCGCAACAGGCTGGAATAAAAATGATGCCTTAGTTGCCGTTTCAAGCGGTCTACTTGAGCGTATGAACAAAGATGAGTTACGTGCAGTACTTGCGCACGAGATTGGCCACGTTGCAAATGGTGACATGGTTACACTCGCACTCATCCAAGGTGTAGTAAACGCCTTTGTGATGTTCTTTGCTCGTGTAGTAGGTGACTTTATCGACCGTAATGTTTTTGGTCGTCAAGACAACGAAGCCCCTGGTATGGGTTATTTCCTCATTACGATGGTTCTAGATATCGTGTTCGGTATTCTTGCTTCCGCTATTGTGATGTGGTTCTCTCGTTACCGTGAATACCGTGCTGATGAAGCCGGTGCACGTTTAGCTGGTAAACAAGCAATGATTTCTGCTTTATTACGTTTACAGGCTGAAACAGAGTTACCTGACCAAATGCCAAAAGAAATGAAAGCGTTCGCTATTGCGGAAGGTAAAGAACAAGGCTTTAGTTTAGCTGCTTTGTTCCAAACTCACCCATCTATCGAACAGCGTGTAGCAGCTCTACATCAGTTAGATTGCCCATAACACAGTAAATAAAAAAGCCTCCTTTTGGAGGCTTTTTTATTAGGCTGAATGAGCAAGTCCCCAAAGAAAACTGATTCCCCACCACATCGCGAAACCAATCAGAACAAGCACAAATACCCCTAATAAATCGGGTATATGTAGCCATAACCAACTCACAACTGGGTTACGCCAGAAAGCTGACTGTTGCTGCTTCTTTTCAAGCTTTTCGTGTAAATACGGATGAACAACATGCATATCACTTTGAATTGCATATTCTTCGCGTATGTGGGTATGAACCACATCTAATGCTTTTCTACTAGGGCGTATAAAAATATCGAAAATAGTCCCTGCAACAGGCACACAGCCCACCACTGCATCGACTACAGCCAATTTTATGACAGGAGTGAGCTTATGCTGCGGTACACCAATTTGCTTGGCTTTATATATGGCATAGCAAGTTAGAACAAAACCTGCTACATCACCCGCAATAGGAATAGTACTTAGAGCCGCATCGGCACCAATACCCTGCTTTGTAAAAGGGATACGGACGGCGCTATCCATCATGTTTGCGAATTTAGCCAGGTCTCGTTCTAATGCGATGACCTGTTGCTGTGTTAGTTTTTTTTCTTGAGGCATCTAAATCAAATATATGAAGAAAAGTTAAACTTAATATACTTGATTTAATGCCTGTTTTTAAATTGTTTGCTTTTAACTCGAAGCTTTCGATTTAAACAGTGAGCGTAATAACACATACATAACTGGAATAAAGAATAAAACCAGCACAGTACCAAACATCACACCACCTAAAATACTAATACCAATTTCTTGACGGCTCACCGCACCAGCGCCTTGTGCAAACACAAGTGGAATCACACCAGCGCCGAAGGCTAAAGAAGTCATTAAAATCGGTCTTAAACGTAAACTCGCGCCTTCTAAAGCGGCCTGAATAGCATTCTTTCCTTTCTCTTGGGCTAATGCAGCAAACTCAACAATTAAAATTGCGTTTTTACATGACAATCCAATCGTGGTTAGAAGTGCAATTTGGAAATACACATCATTTGGCAAACCAAAGATATAAGAGAAAATGACACTTCCTCCTACACCTAATGGAATAGAGGTCATCACAGCAGCAGGTATGCTCAAGCTTTCATATAACGCTGCTAAACATAAGAAAATAAAACCTGCCGAAATCAGATATAACCATATCGCCTGATTTGTCGACTTCTGTTCTTCAAAAGATAAGCCTGTCCAAGCCAAACCAATATCTTTTTGCTGGTTTACGAGTTGCTCAACATCTTTCATAGCCTGACCAGAACTGCTATTACTCGCAACATCTGCCTGTAATTGTAAAGCACTATATCCCATATAGCGTTTTACAATTTCCGGAGCACCGCCCCAGCTAAAGTTAGCAAATGAGCTAAAAGGTACCATTTCATTTTGGCTATTACGCACAGACCAATTATATAAATCTTCAGGTTTAGATCTGAACTCGGCATCACCTTGAATCATGACACGTTTAATACGGCCCCGATCAATAAAGTCATTTACGTAAGTTCCGCCCCATGCGCTCGACAACGTATTATTAATTGCCGAGAGTTCCAAACCATTTGCCAAAGCCTGTTTCTGGTCAATCTTGATATTCAGATTCGCTTTACTATTGGTAGACTGCTTATCAAAGTTTTCGAAAGTTGAATAGTTTTTACTTTGAGCCTGTAACTGACGGAACATACCATCTAAGAAGTTTTGCCCTTGACCATTTAAATCTTGAATCCAGAAATCTAAGCCATCGGTCTGACCCAAACCATTTACCGAAGGAGGTAAGGTCACGTTAATTTGAGCATTACTAAAATTTCTGAAATATTTCATTGCGCGCTTTTGTATAGCGTCAGCCGAGTCCTCTTTAGCCGTACGTACATCCCAAGGTTTTAAAGCAATAAAGCCTTGCGCTAAGTTTTGCCCTGTACCGGCATTATTTCGACCATAACGAATTAAAACCAGATCAACATTCTTATCTTCTTTACTGAGAAAATACTGGCGCACTTGCTCACCAATTTTTTTACTCTCAGACATTGGAGCGCTATCTACTAGCTTAATTTGAACACTTAAAATGCCTTGGTCTTCTTTAGGAATAAATCCGCTTTTCAAACCACTATAGAACAGCGAAAAAATAGCAATCAGCGCCACAAAAATTACAATAACCGATTTACTGTAGTGAATACTCGTCTGAACAAGCTTGATATATTTATTTTTAAGTTGATCAATTTTTTGGTTAAACCAAACTGCCCAACGCATAGGTTCAGGGTTCGGTTTTAAAATTAATGCACACAATGCAGGCGTTAAAATAAGTGCAACCGTAAGCGATAATGCCATAGCGGCAACTAAAGTAATGGAAAACTGACGGTAAATCACGCCAATTGAGCCACCTAAAAAAGACATTGGAATAAAAACAGCAGTTAAAACCAATGTAATGCCGACTAAGGCACCACTAATTTCACCCATTGACTCAATTGCAGCTTCTTTAGGGCTTAAGTGCTGTTCATGCATGAGCCGCTCAACGTTTTCGACCACCACAATTGCATCATCGACTAATAAACCAATGGCGAGTACCAGTGCAAATAACGTTAATGTGTTAATACTAAACCCAAGCACATATAAGACAGCAAAAGTTCCTAAAATAACAACTGGAACGGTAATACTCGGAATAAGAGTGGCGCGCCAGCTTTGTAAAAACAGGAACATCACCAAAATTACTAAAATAATAGCTTCTACAAGGGTCTTTACAACTTCCTTAATTGACTCTTGAACAAACGGCGTATTATCTCGCGGATAAACGATTTTATAGCCTGCTGGTAGTTTCGTTGAAAGCTGATCTAAGGTTTGATGAATGAGCTTAGAGGTTTGAATCGCATTCGCACCTGAAGATAAAGAAATACTTACCCCTGCCGCAGGATAACCATTAATCGTATTCAAAAATTGATAGTTTTCTGCCCCTAGCTCTACTCTAGCAATATCTTTTAAATAAACATAACCTGCCGATTTATTCGATTTTACGACAATATTTTTAAAGTCCTCGACTGTTTTGAGTCGAGAACCTGCGGTCACTTTTGTATTTAAATATTGACCGTCAATGACTGGTAAATCGCCAATCGCACCTGCAGCAACTTGGGTGTTTTGGGCAGTGATTGCGCTCGCAACATCACTTGGCATTAAATTATATTGCTTTAACTTCTCTGGATTTAACCAAATACGCATCGCATATTGTGATCCAAATATATCTGTTTCACCCACCCCTTCAATACGGTTTAAGTTATCGACGACATGCGTAGTTAAATAGTCTGACAGCTCAATATTTCCGGTTTTACCAGTTGAGTCATATAAGCCAATCACCATAAAAGTATCGCCTAAAGACTTGGTAACGGTAACACCTTGGCGCTGAACTTCATCGGGTAAACGGCGTATGACACCACTAATGCTATTTTGAACTTGTACCTGAGCAGTATCTGGGTTGGTTCCATTATCGAAACTAATGGTAATTCGGCTACGCCCAGATGAATCACTTGATGAGCTAAAATAGAGTAAATGATCAATCCCTTGTATTTGTTGTTCTAAAATTTGGGTCACACTTTGCTCAACCGTTTGTGCATCTGCCCCGCTATAACTTGCCGATACTGTAATTTTTGGAGGTGCAATATCGGGATACCGTTCTACGGGCAAATGCATCACCGAAAAAATACCAAAAGCCATAACAATGATCGCCAGTACATTGGCAAAAATGGGGCGCTGAATAAAAAATTTAGATAGCATGGCTGCTCGGTATGGTGTCGTTAATTAACAGGAGAAAATGCCGCTTTGAGACCTTGTGATCATCAACGAGCGGTGTAAAAAAGACAAGTGGAATTAAAACAATAAATGTAATTAAGACAAAAACAAAGCGTGTTTCACTATTTCCAACAAAGCAATAAAGAACCAGTTAAATAGTGTCACTTAAAATTCATGAATTCTTCATCATCACGTCAAACTAAATCCCAATACTTGAGTCGTTTCAATTAAAACAATATGAGTAGAATTATGTTTAGAAAAGCACTTTTATGCTTAAGTTTAATTAGCTTGGTCGGTTGTAATGACGATGATAAAACTGAAACAACACCGACCACACCAGAGTATCAACTTCCTAAAATTTTAGTGATTGGACACCGTGGCGCAAGCGCTTTACGTCCTGAACATACTTTGGCTTCATATCAAAAAGCCATTGATGATGGTGCTGACTTTATTGAACCAGATCTAGTGTCAACAAAAGATGGTGTATTGGTTACGCGTCATGAAAACGAAATTGGCGGGACCACCAATATTAGTACCCTTGCCCAATTTGCGGACCGTAAAACCACCAAAAATATTGATGGTGTAAATTTAACGGGTTGGTTTACGGAAGACCTCACCCTAAATGAATTACAACAAGTTAAAGCACGTGAGCGTATTCCTGAGTTTCGACCAGCAAATACAGCTTACAATGACCTCTATTCAATTCCGACACTTGAACAAGTCATTGAACTTGCCGAAGCAAATTATAAAAAAACTGGCAAGATTATTGGCTTATATATCGAAACCAAGCATCCGACTTATTTTAAAAATAAGAATTTGGCTATGGAAGACACACTTCTTAAAACTCTTGCCAAATATCAATATACACGTGATATCGCGCCTATCTATTTACAATCGTTTGAAGTCAGCAATTTAAAATATTTAAAAGATCAACTTGATCTTCATAAGACGCTTAAACATGCACAAATCATTCAGTTATATGATGCAAAAACATCTCGACCAGCCGACTTTGTTGAATCTGGTGTGTCTAAAACATATGGTGATTTAGCCACAGCACAAAGCTTAAAAGATGTTGCTAAATATGCAAATGGCGTAGGTCCAAGCAAAAACTATATTCTCAATTTCAATAATGATGGTTCAGTACAAACCACTTCATTTATTACAGATGCACATGCCGCTGGCTTAAAAGTACATCCTTATACTTTCCGCCCAGAAAATAACTTTTTACCACAGCCTTTAAAATGTAGCGATAAACCTGCTGAACGTTGTCCAACAGGTGCTCTAAAAGAGTTTGAAGCATATTTCAAAGCAGGTGTAGATGGCGTCTTTACCGATGATCCTGCACTTGGCCGTCAAGCTGTGACTAATTTTGAGAAAACAACAAAATAATTAAATACTTAATAAAAAATGGGGCATTGAATGCCCCATTTTTTTACTTCTCAAGACTGTTATTAAAATATAAAGGAATCCACTGATATTGTTCTGTATTCACTTTATACACATGGCCAATTCCAGGGAATGGCAAATGTGGAGCAGCTACCCATTGCTGTTTATTTGAAATTTCAGCAAACATTTTCAAACGAGTGTTAATTGCCTGCTCAGAATTTACATCAAAATCTACACCAGTTTTTGGAGCATCAAACTGTAAAGAATGTGAGTGGACAATGTCCCCTACAAATACAATTTGTTGACCTTTACTCTTTAAGCGGAAACTATGGTGACCCGGTGTATGTCCTTGTGTATTGATCACTTCAAAACCTTGAATGACATCGCCATCTTTAAAGGTTTTAAATGCTTTTTTAGCTTCATACGGCGCAAGTGCAGCTTTTACATTTTTAACAGTGCCTAAATAATTTTCTTTTTGATTTGCTGGTACTGTTTTTTCAGAAGCTGGGTTTAACCAATAATCTGCTTCACGTTCATGCGCATAAATCGTTGCATTAGGAAATACTGCTTTTCCATCTTTAGCAATTCCACAAACATGGTCTGGGTGTAGATGGGTTAACAAAACCGTTTTCACATTCGCAAGTTGATAGCCTGCCAGTTCAAGATTTTTAGCGATTGAGCCAAGTTGTGGACCAAAACAGCTTGAGGCACCGCTATCAACAAGCGTCAAACTTTTGCCGTTATCTACTAAGAATGCATTTACCGAAGTTTGAATCCCCTTCTCATTAACAGCAGCGTACTTGGTTAAAATTTTAGTCTTCTCAGCCTGATTCAAATTTTTGAACAACTTAGGGTCTAAATAAATGGTGCCGTCAAGTAAAGAGGTGATGCGGTAATTACCAAATTGATGCTTATAATATCCCGGTACTTGCTGAGCTGAGGCAGGTTCTGCATAGCTTACATGTAAGCCACCCATGACAAGTCCTAATGCTACAAATAGTTTTTTCATCTCTTCTTCTCTATTAAGTTATAAAGTCAAAATCTTTAAAAAAGATTTAATATTTTTTTTGAGGGCCGCGATATATAATGCATGAAAAGTGTTAAAAATATAAGTGAATGAATAGTTATTCTCCCTACAAAGGCAAAAGCGGACTTAAACGCATCTTGAATGCGACAGGTTATTCAATTTCAGGATTTAAGGCAGCTTATAAAAATGAAGCCGCTTTCCGACAAATTGTTTTAATTAATGTTGTGCTTATCCCTACTAGCTTTTTCCTAGATGTGACTCGTGGCGAACATGCACTTATGGTCGTTGTATGTTTATTTGCAATTATTGTAGAACTATTCAATTCTGCGATTGAAGCAGTAGTTGACCGCGTATCACTTGAAAAACATCAACTCTCTAAAAATGCCAAAGATATGGGAAGTGCTGCACAGTTTGTTGCACTGTCTATTATTGCGGTTACATGGCTTATCATTTTATTAGGCTAAAAAAAACCATGCTTATAAAAGGATAAGCATGGTGTAACAAAAAAGAGGAACTACAGCTACTGTTCCTGACTATAAGTTTAAGAATATCAACTTAACTTTTTCTTAATTTATATAAGAAATAAAAAAAATCCCTGCAAATGCAGGGATTTTTTATTTAGACGTTGATGTTTATTACATCATGCCGCCCATTCCACCCATACCGCCCATGTCTGGAGCAGCTGGTTTGTCTTCAGGAATGTCAGTAATCATACATTCTGTAGTCAACATTAAGCCAGCAACAGAAGCAGCGTGCTCAAGTGCAGAACGAGTTACTTTAGCTGGGTCAAGAATACCCATTTCTAACATATCGCCATATTCACCAGTTGCAGCGTTGTAACCGAAGTTACCTTCACCTTTCTTAACTGCATTGATTACTACAGATGGCTCATCACCAGCATTCGCAACGATTTGACGAAGTGGAGCTTCGATCGCACGACGTAAAATGTTGATACCTGCAGTTTGGTCTTCGTTAGCACCTTTCAAGCCGTCAAGAACGTTTACAGCACGTACAAGCGCAACACCACCACCTGCAACAACACCTTCTTCAACTGCTGCACGAGTTGCGTGAAGAGCGTCGTCTACGCGGTCTTTCTTCTCTTTCATTTCAACTTCAGTTGCTGCACCGATTTTAATTACAGCAACACCGCCTGCCAATTTAGCAACGCGTTCTTGTAATTTTTCACGGTCATATTCTGAAGTAGATTCTTCGATTTGAGCACGGATTTGTTGAACACGCTCAGCGATAGCAGCAGCATCACCAGCACCGTCAACAATAACTGTGTTTTCTTTAGAAACAGTGATTTTGTGCGCTGTACCTAAATCTTGAAGAGTCGCTTGTTCTAAAGACATACCAACTTCTTCAGAAATTACAGTTGCGCCAGTCAAGATTGCGATGTCTTGAAGCATAGCTTTACGACGGTCACCGAAACCAGGAGCTTTAACAGCACACACTTTGATGATACCGCGCATGTTGTTTACAACAAGAGTTGCAAGCGCTTCACCTTCAACATCTTCAGCGATGATAAGAAGTGGTTTACCAGTTTTAGCAACTGCTTCTAAAACAGAAATCAATTCACGAATGTTGCTGATTTTTTTGTCAACAAGAAGGATGAATGGGTTTTCAAGTTCAGCAGTCAAAGTATCTTGCTTGTTAGCAAAGTACGGAGAGATATAACCACGGTCAAACTGCATACCTTCTACAACGTCTAATGCGTCTTCGAAGCCAGAACCTTCTTCTACAGTGATTACGCCTTCTTTACCTACTTTTTCCATTGCTTGAGCAATAAGTTTACCAACAGTAGTATCAGAGTTAGCAGAGAT
The DNA here is from genome assembly GCF_044538765.1 of Acinetobacter sp. ABJ-A23_2. Lineage (NCBI taxonomy): Bacteria > Pseudomonadati > Pseudomonadota > Gammaproteobacteria > Moraxellales > Moraxellaceae > Acinetobacter > Acinetobacter sp. ABJ-A23_2. Next base: position 41,852 of record NZ_JBIUCP010000025.1, on the reverse strand, counting down.
AGAACCAACTTGTTCAATTGCTTTGAAGTCATCAGCTGGTTTAGCAATAGAACGGATATTTTCAACTACAGTTTTTACTGCAATGTCGATACCGCGTTTTAAATCCATTGGATTCATACCAGCAGTTACTGATTTGATACCTTCGTTTAAAATTGCTTGAGCAAGTACAGTCGCAGTTGTTGTACCGTCACCAGCGATGTCGTTAGTTTTGCTTGAAACTTCACGAACAAGTTGAGCACCCATGTTTTCAAACTTGTCTTTTAATGAAATTTCTTTAGCAACAGTTACACCGTCTTTAGTGATGTGCGGCGCACCGAAAGAACGGTCGATCACAACGTTACGGCCTTTAGGACCCAAAGTCACTTTAACCGCATCTGCAAGTACGTTTACACCTGCAATCATTTTTGAGCGAGCTGAATCACCAAATTTTACGTCTTTAGCTGACATATTAAACTCCGAATCTTTTTAAATACTGAATCTGATAATGAATTGAGTTATGGATCGATTAGCCTTCTAATACAGCTAAGATGTCTGACTCTTTCATGATTAAGAGTTCTTCACCGTTTACTTTAACTGTTGTACCTGCATAAGTACCAAATAACACCTTGTCACCAACTTTAACATCCAAAGCACGTACGCCGTTATCAGTGATTTGACCATTACCTACTGCAATTACTTCACCTTGAGATGGTTTTTCAGCAGCAGAACCTGGCAATAAAATACCGCCAGCAGTTTTGGTTTCTTCTTCTACACGACGAATCACAACGCGATCATGTAATGGACGAATGTTGCTCATAATTAACTCCATCAGACTTAGTCTTTTTGATTAATCGTTATTGCCTTAATCCAGAGCAATAACAAAATATTTAGATGTCACTTTTGTGGGGATGAAAAAAATGGCTTCAAGGGGAAATAAGAAAAATTTTCTTCTTTTTTGAATATTTTTTAAACAATCAAATATTTAATCTCATCTAAACCAAATCAATCTGAAGTGAATTCAGCCAACTGTTCATTGAACCAGTAATGCTGAATCTTTCCTGTATTTGAAACTGTATTAAAGCTATTCGGATTGTGATGATATAAACGAGTAGAAGTTGCTGTACCCGCATGAATATCATATATAGGATGGTCTATTTCCAGATGGTAAATCTGAGTTAAATCATATATAGCCGTTTTATGAAGATGACCATGCAGCATTCCAAATAATCCGGTTGTACTCCACTTTTCTAAAGCAATTTTTCCCAAAACGGGACAATCCTTTATGCCATGCTTATTATCGGGTGGTGTATAAAAAGGTTGATGAAAAACCACCAGCTTTATTTTATCTTTTGGGGCTTTTTCTAAACGCTCATAAGTATCTTGAATTTGTTCAATCGAAATATGCCCACGTGTGTGATAACGACGACGTATGCTGTTTACCCCAACAATATAGAAATGTTCGGTTTCTAAAGTCGGCTCTAGTTCACCAAAGAAATATCGATATCGGGTAAATGGAGAAAAAAAACGGTTCCAGACATGATACAAAGGAATATCATGATTTCCAGGCACCACAAGATAAGGAATATTGAGGCTATCTAAAAACTGCCGACATTTAAAAAATTGTTCATATTTAGCACGCTGAGTAACATCGCCACTCACGACAATCACTTCAGGCGTTTGCTGAATACAAAAATGTCTTATTGCCTCTAAACACTCTTTTTTTTCTGTCCCAAAGTGTAAATCAGACAGATGTAATAACATTCGGCACCATAATATTTAAAGCATTTTTTTGTACAGTGAAATTTAGAGGTGGTTTCATCTCTATGATTTCACCATCTAAAGCAACTGTGAGTTTCGATTTCTTTGCACATTCCACCACAACATGATCTGCACAAAAACTATATACGTCTTCTGCATCTTCAACTTTACCTTGAACCCATTGCCAAAGCATATGCAGCAAACTCAGCTTATCACTTTTTGTAATTACAACTCCAGCCACTCTTCCCTGCGCCGCACACTCTGCAATCCTGAGTTTCATATCACACAACTGTAGTTGGTTATTTCCAAAGAAAATTAGAGGTGCTTTAACGGGATATTTTTTTCCATCTACTGTTATAGATAGCTTCATTGACTTATTTTCTCTTAATAAAACATCTAAAGCTGAGGTATAAGCATGTAAAGGAAGTCTTCCTAAATATTTATTGTAGAGTTCGCGCTTTTTAATAAAGAGTGGGTATAAACCTAAACTGGCATTATTCAAATAAATATGATCATTGATGGCAGCTATATGAACCGATCGAGGTGTACCCGTAGCAATAACTTCGGCAGCGTCCAAAAGATCTAGCGGAATATCTAAAACTTTAGCCACATAATTAAAAGTACCTAAAGGCAAAATTCCCATTGGAATAGAGGTATTTCTAAGTTTAGATGCAACAGCATTTAAAGTGCCATCTCCCCCTGCTGCAACAACTACCCCTATATTTTCGTTTTGTGAATGTCGATGAATCACTTTATTCATCAGATCATCAAACAATGTATTTTCATTTAATTCAAAAACTTGTATCTCAAAACCATGTTCAGTGAGTACAGTCATCAATTGCTCATAAACATCTTCATGTTTTGAAGCATGAAATCCTGATTTTTCGTTATAGATGATCGAAAGAGGTTTCAAAGGCCGCATTTTATTATCGTAAAGTGGGATGTTTATTCTATTTTGTACACAAAATCACCTATTAAAAGTCTCTTTATGTAAATTTTGAATGATCTTCATTTGTTTAATCAATAATAATTCTCAAGAAAAATTTAAGAGTTAATTTATTGATTTAAAACAAAATAATTTAAGTAAATAACACACATACAACATAAAAATATAAAAGTAAAAACCTTATGAAAAACTATAAATAAATGATTTTCATCAAAAAATGATCGGAATTCCAAATATCTAATTGTTAGTCTTTAGTCTTATTTTTTTTATGATTTTATGCTTTAATACAGCCACTTTTTTATTTGATCTTTCATTGTACCCCAATGAATAGACTTGTACGTTGTACATATTTTGAATAGGCCTCACCATGACCACAGTGAACGCACCAGAATTCGTTCGTCATCCTAAGCTTATAGCATGGGTTGAAGAAATTGCAAACTTAACCAAACCAGCAAAAATCGAATGGTGTGACGGAAGCGAAGAAGAGTATCAACGTCTAATCGACTTGATGATCGCTAACGGCACCATGCAGAAATTAAACCAAGAAAAACATCCTGGTTCTTATCTTGCAAATTCTGACCCATCTGACGTTGCGCGTGTTGAAGATCGTACTTACATCTGCTCTCAAAATAAAGAAGATGCTGGTGCGACAAACAACTGGGAAGATCCAGCTGTTATGCGTGAAAAATTAAATGGTTTATTTGAAGGTTCAATGGAAGGCCGTACGATGTACGTTGTTCCTTTCTCTATGGGTCCTTTAGGTAGCCATATTGCTCATATCGGTATCGAGTTAACTGACTCTCCTTATGTTGCTGTTAGCATGCGCAAAATGGCACGTATGGGTAAAGCAGTTTATGACGTATTAGGTACAGACGGCGAATTCGTTCCTTGTGTACACACAGTAGGTGCACCACTTGCTGAAGGTCAAAAAGACGTTGCATGGCCATGTAACCCAGAGAAATATATCGTTCATTACCCAGAGACTCGTGAAATCTGGTCTTTCGGTTCTGGGTACGGCGGTAACGCATTACTTGGTAAAAAATGTTTAGCTCTTCGTATCGCTTCTGTCATGGGACGCGAACAAGGTTGGTTAGCTGAACACATGCTTATTCTTGGTGTAACTAACCCTCAAGGTGAAAAACACTACATCGCTGCTGCTTTCCCATCTGCTTGTGGTAAAACAAACTTTGCGATGTTAATTCCACCAGCAGGTTATGAAGGTTGGAAAATCGAAACTGTAGGTGACGATATTGCTTGGATCAAACCAGGTGAAGACGGTCGCTTATATGCAATTAACCCTGAAGCTGGTTTCTTCGGTGTAGCGCCTGGTACAAATACCAAGACTAACCCGAACTGTATGGCAACTCTTCATAAAGATGTTATCTACACAAACGTAGCAGTAACCGAAGATGGCCAAGTATGGTGGGAAGGTCTTTCTAAAGAAGTTCCAACAAACTTAACGAACTGGAAAGGTCAACCTCACGTAAACGGCGAAAAAGCAGCACATCCAAATGCGCGTTTCACTGTTGCAGCAGGTCAATGTCCATCTATCGATGCTGATTGGGAAAACCCAGCAGGTGTTCCAATTTCTGCATTCATCTTCGGTGGTCGCCGTGCAGATACAGTTCCTTTAGTTTCTGAAGCTTTTGACTGGGTTGACGGTGTATATAAAGCTGCAACTATGGGTTCTGAAACTACTGCTGCTGCTGTTGGTCAACAAGGTATTGTTCGTCGTGACCCATTCGCGATGCTTCCATTTGCTGGCTACAACATGGCTGACTACTTTGACCACTGGTTAAGCCTTGGTGCAAAAGTAAGCGAGAAAGCTGAAGCTTCTGGCAACAAATTACCGAAAATCTTCAACGTAAACTGGTTCCGTCGTGATGCTGAAGGCAACTTCGTATGGCCTGGTTTCGGCCAAAACATGCGTGTTCTTGAGTGGATCATTGACCGTTGTGAAGGTCGTGCAAACGCTGTTGAAACACCAATCGGTTTTGTTCCAACATATGAAGACTTGAACTGGAAAGGCACTGAGTTCAGTAAAGAACAATTTGACCTTATCACTACTCAAGATAAAGACCAGTGGGTTACTGAAATTGAAAGCCACACTGAGTTATTCAATAAACTTGGTGAGCGCTTACCAAAAGCATTAAAAGAACGTCAAGCAGCATTACTTGAAGCTGTAAAAACTGGCTTCTAATTGCTCAATATAAAAAAGGCCGCTTTATGCGGCCTTTTTTATTATGCGGCATCATCTTTTAGTCGACGTTCAGACAAATAAGCTTCTAACACTTTTACCTGTTTCTCATTAAACGCTAAACCTAGTTTAGATCTTCGCCAGAGTATATCTTCTGCAGTATTTGCCCACTCATATTCACATAAATACTTAACTTCACATTCAAATAAATCGTGACCAAAATTTTGCCCCAATTGTTCCATAGCATTTCGTTCATGGAGCATGTTCCAAACTCTTGTGCCATATGCATGAGCCCAACGCTTGGCAAGGGATTCTGAAACTCCACTTACATGTAATTGAATCTGGTTGATTAAATCATCTAGTGTGGTCCAGTTCTCAGCACCTGGTAATGGCTTATTGGCAGTCCACTCCTCTGCCATTTCACTAAAGAACGGAGACAGATGTTCTAAAGCAGCCTCAGCCAGTTTTCGATAGGTCGTAATCTTGCCACCAAATACTGATAACAATGGTGCGTCAGTACTTTCTGCCTGTAGTGCCAAAGTATAGTCACGGGTAATTGCCGAAGGGTTATCAGACTCATCATCACATAAAGCACGTACACCTGAGTACTGGCTTACAATATCTGCTCGCGTTAACTGCTTTTTAAAATGTGAATTTGTGACTGTCAAAAGGTAATCTATTTCTACATCGGTAATCTCTACCTTTTGTGGATCACCTGTGTATTCCTGATCTGTTGTACCAATTAGGGTATATTTTTCTAAATATGGTATTACAAACACGATACGTCGGTCTTCATTTTGCATAATAAAAGCTTTATGACAGTCATATAGCCTTGGTACAACAATATGACTTCCTTGGATCAATCGGACTTGATAAGGCGATCTTAAATTTAAGTTTTCTCTAATAATTTCTTCAACCCAAGGACCAGCTGCATTTACTAAAGCTCTTGCACGTATCTGATAAACATCAGCTCCACTTTGTAGTTCCAAGTGCCACAGTTCTTGTTCTTGATAAGCCTTCACACATCGTGTTCGTGTCACGACTTTGGCACCCTGTTCTTTAGCTTGGAGCGCATTTAACACAACAAGACGTGCGTCATCTACAGTACAGTCAGAATATTCAAAGCCACGCGTTATAGCTGGTTTTAAGGGGCTATCTTCTTTGAAATAAATAAGATTTGAACCTAATAATTTTTCTCGTTTTCCCAAATGATCATAAAAAAATAGGCCCGCTCGAATTAACCACGCAGGACGTAAATGTGGCCGATGAGGCATAATAAAACGCATTGGTGCAATAATATGTGGCGCTTTCGCCAACAACACTTCTCGCTCTGCTAATGCTTCTCTGACCAGTCTAAATTCTTTATGTTCTAAATAGCGTAGACCGCCATGAATTAATTTACTGCTAGCAGATGAGGTGTGGCTGGCTAAATCATCCTTTTCACATAAAAATACCGATAATCCACGGCCTACTGCATCATTAGCAATACCGACGCCATTAATACCGCCACCAATTACGGCAATATCATATACTTTTGAATAATCATTAGATTGTATTGTCATTTCTCATATTCTTTTTATTGTTGATCTTATAAAAATTAAAACATCAAATTGATGAAACAACAATCTAAAAAGTAGAATAATCAAATTTGAATTGGCAAGCATTTAGCCATTAATTAATTACTCTACTTTTAATTTAACTCGTTAAAGAATAAATCAATCCTCTGCCCAGCTTTGACTGCGTTTTACTGCTTTTAACCAGCCTTTATAAATCAGATCAGATTGTTCAGCAGACATTTTTGGCTCAAATACCTTTTCTATGGCAGATTTATTCCTTAACTCATGAAGATCTTGCCAGAAACCCGTTGCCAACCCTGCAAGGAAAGCTGCACCCAAAGCGGTAGTTTCTTTCATTATTGGGCGTTCGACTGGTGTCGCTAAAATATCGGACTGAAATTGCATCAAGAAATTATTTTCCGTTACTCCACCATCAACACGGAGCGTACGAAGCTCTTCTTCTGCATCTTGCTGCATAGCATCAAGTACATCTTTTGTCTGGTAAGCAATAGACTCTAAAGTTGCACGAATAATATGTTCAATACTGGCTCCACGTGTCAGCCCCAAAATTGCCCCTCGAGCTGTCGGGTCCCAATACGGTGCACCTAATCCAGTAAAAGCAGGAACCACATATACACCATTACTGTCTTTTACACGTGTTGCATAAAGCTCTGAGTCTTTAGCGTTCTTAATGACCTTTAACTCATCACGTAGCCACTGTACACAAGAACCACCGTTAAATACGGCACCCTCTAAGGCATAGTTCACCTCACCGCTCGCACCACATGCAATAGTTGTGAGTAATCCATGCTCTGAACGGACAATCTTTTTACCCGTATTCATTAAAAGAAAACAACCAGTACCGTAAGTATTTTTAGCCTGTCCTGATTCAACACACATTTGACCAAAAAGTGCAGCCTGTTGATCGCCCGCGATTCCCGCAATAGGAATACCTACTTCTTGCCCACTAATAGTATGCGTATATCCATAAACCTCAGATGAACTACGCACTTCAGGTAACATTGCTCTAGGAATATCTAAGGCCTGCAAAAGTTTTTCATCCCACTCAAGCTTTTCGATATCAAACAGCATGGTTCGTGAAGCATTGGTAAAATCAGTGACGTGAACAGCGCCATTGGTTAGTTTCCAAATGAGCCACGTGTCCACCGTACCAAACAACAACTCTCCTCGCTCAGCACGCTCACGGCTTCCCTCAACATGGTCTAAAATCCATTTAATTTTTGTGGCCGAAAAATAAGGATCAATGACTAAACCCGTTGTTTTACGTATATATTCTTGCCAACCTGCTTTGTGCAATTGATTACATATCTCAGTCGTCTGTCGGCTCTGCCAAACAATCGCATTGTAAATCGGCTTACCTGTTTTTTTATCCCAAACAACTGTGGTTTCGCGCTGGTTTGTAATTCCAATTGCCGCAACTTGTTCGCTCTTAATGCCAGCTTGAGCCAATGCCTCTACCCATACCGCACTTTGTGTTGCCCAAATTTCCATAGGGTCATGCTCAACCCAACCCGGCTGAGGATATATTTGGGTAAATTCTTTTTGAGCAATACTGACAACGTTCGCATCATGGTCTAAAACAATTGCTCTTGAGCTTGTTGTTCCCTGATCAAAAGCAACAATATATTTTTTCGGGCAATTTGACATCTGAATGTCCCTTTCATTATCCACACACATCTAGTCCACAATGCTAAGACATCATGCCTAACTGTATTTATTTAAAATTTTCTTTGGAATATATCATTATTTTTAAGAGATATAGGTTTTCTTCGTCCAAACATTACTCATTCTTTATCAGTTTTTACTACTTGGAAAAAAATAATAGGCCAAAGATCCGAATAAGATCATCAAAATGAACTGATCGGCTAATTTGAAATCACATAAATATTCAACTTATTCCTTTGCTTAAATAATAAACATTGTTTTACAGACATAAAAAAAATAAAGTGAAATACTCCTCTAGATAATATGTAAAAACGGAATAAATCTTCTCTTTTTTTAGCATTCAACCCAAGCGAAACATGGAGCGACTCATGGTTGATCAACCTTCTACCGCAACAACTCCACATTCTAATTTAGATACAAAAACTCGTCTAAAATCAATTTTGGGCGGTTCTGCTGGTAACCTTGTCGAATGGTACGACTGGTATGTATATGCCGCATTTACGCTCTATTTTGCTCATGCCTTTTTCCCAAAAGGAAGTCAAACTGCTCAACTTCTTCAAGCAGCTGCAATTTTCGCAGTAGGTTTCCTTATGCGTCCCATCGGCGCATGGATTATGGGGATTTATTCAGACCGTAAAGGACGTAAGGCGGGTCTTACACTTTCCGTTACTTTAATGTGTGTTGGCTCTCTTCTCATTGCAGTTACACCATCTTATGAAAGCATTGGTGTATTTGCCCCATTACTACTGGTTGTTGCACGTTTAATTCAAGGCTTAAGCGTAGGCGGTGAATATGGTGCAAGCGCTACTTATTTAAGTGAGATGGCAGAAAAAGACCGACGTGGTTTCTTCTCAAGCTTTCAATATGTCACTTTAATTGCCGGACAGCTCACTGCCTTGTGTGTACTTCTCATTTTACAAATGGTACTTACAGAGCAGCAATTACACGACTGGGGATGGCGTGTACCATTTTTCATCGGGGCTCTTTTAGCCATTGTAGTGTTCCGTATTCGCCGTGGTTTAATGGAAACCCAATCTTTTAAAAATGCACAAGCAGAAACAGACCAGCCAAAATCAGGCATGTTTGCGTTATTTAAACATTACCCAAAAGAAGCATTCACCGTATTATTTTTAACTGCTGGTGGTACTTTAGCTTTCTATACTTACACCACCTATTTACAGAAATATTTAGTGAATACTTCTGGTTTTACCAAGCCTGAAGCGACTCAAATTACCACTTTAGCCCTATTCATCTTTATGTGTTTACAGCCGCTGGCAGGTGCATTATCAGATCGAATTGGCCGTAAACCGCTTATGATTGCATTCGGGGTAACAGGTGTTTTATTCACCTACATTTTATTTGATGCACTTGCAAACACGCATAACTACTGGACAGCATTCTGGTTATGTTTAGGTGGACTGGTCATGGTAACCGGCTATACCTCAATTAACGCTGTTGTAAAAGCTGAACTTTTCCCTGCACATATTCGAGCTTTGGGTGTGGCTTTACCTTATGCAATTGCCAATACTTTATTTGGCGGTACAGCCGAGTTTTTCGCGTTAAGTTTCAAAGAAGCTGGTCATGAATCATGGTTCTTTATTTATGTCAGTATTATGATTTTCATTTCATTACTGATCTATATATTTATGAAAGACACCAAGCACCATTCAAAAATTAAAGAGCATTAATATTTTACAATTAGAGCCAATATCGTCATTCAATATTGGCTCTAAGCAAGCGAATTAAGCACCAACAACACTTCTATTTTATGAGATACTTCATATAAGAAAATAAGGACGATACTGATGAATAAAAGTATTTTATGTTTGGCATTAAGTAGTATGTTTATTTTAACTGCTTGCCAGACTACACCTCGCCAATATAATGGTTCAACTGGCTATCAGATTGAAAACCAAACTAAAACTTCAGCGACTTTAGCTTATACTTTAGCTGGTCGTAGTAACCAGCAACTTGATGAGCGTAAATTACAACGTGCTTGTCAGAATGTGTTAGGTGCTCAGAAAGTTTATAAATTATCAATTTTAAGTATCAACGAAATTCCAAACCCAGCTAAAGATGAGCAGTATGGAATTCAACTCGGTGAAACTCGTGCTTCTTTCGGTTTATCAAACACACCTAGTTTAAATAATGGTGAAGACTATGCGACTCGCCAAGCACTTGAAGCTCGCCCAAGCACATTAAAAGTGGTTCGTTATACTTGTTCATAACATAAAAAAGACGCTGTTCTTTTACAGCGTCTTATAAAAACTTACGTTTCTAAATTCTCTTGCTTCATCCAGATCTGGCCACGTAGTAGCACTTCTTTCTTCAATTTTTTCATATTTTGGATGACTAAAATTTTTAACTCGGCTATCTGCTACCCAAACTTCTGGTGCAAATTTTAAAAATTCGTCTAAGAAAAAGCGATTACATTGGTCATATAACACATCGGCAGCAAGTAAAACATCGACTTGTTCAGCCTTATATAAATCATCTAAATATTCGAGTTCTACATCATTAAGTAAAGCATTTTCACGGCAAGCATTTAAGCTAACCTGATCAATATCACAGCAGATTACGCGTTTTGCTCCTGCCATTTTTGCAGCAATTGCCACTACACCAGAACCAGCTCCGAAATCTAACACCACTTTATCTTTAACATGGTGCGGCTCTGCAAGTATCCACTGAGCCATCGCCAAGCCTGATGCCCAACAGAAAATCCAATACGGCGTGTCATTCCAGATACGGCGAATAACTTCGTCATCCAATCGATCAGTTGGAAAAACAGGTGGAATCAACCATAAAGAAATTGGAGTTTCTGGCAACTGTTGTGCCATTAATTCACAATGAGGAATGACTTCATGTAAGGCTTGAAGTAAATGTTCAGGGGCTTTGGACAGTTGAAAGGTGCAGCTCATAAATAAGCTCAACAATTTATAATTACTATTTGATCATCTGCATCGCGAGCAAGACTAAAACAGTAGCTTAAAGCATGATAGTGACTAGTTACTAAAAATATGTTAGTTCAATTCCACTGTATTAATTGCTGCAACGGTTTGGTCTTGTGTAGCTTCGCTACTCATCCCGAAAGAAAAGTAGCATACGAAGTCCTAACATTTGCATTAAATGCTAGGACGCCGCCGTGAATAAATTAAATTAACCTAAAGCTTTTTCAGCAGCTTCTACAGTTTGACGAATCAAAGTTGTGATTGTCATTGGACCAACACCACCTGGTACTGGCGTATAAGCAGAAGCAATTTCTTCAATACCCTGTAATTGAATATCGCCAACACCGCCGCCATCACGTGGATGGAAACCAGCGTCTACAACAACTGCACCTTGTTTAATCCAATCTTTTTGAATAAGTTCAGCTTTACCTACAGCACCAACAATAATGTCAGCTTGTTTCACAAGCTCAGGTAAGTTTTGTGTACGTGAATGACAAATCGTTACCGTTGCGTTTGCTTGCAACAACATCATTGCCATTGGTTTACCTAAAATTGCTGAACGGCCAACTACAACTGCGTGTTTGCCAGCAATTTCGATATTGTTTTCTTTAAGAATCGTCATAATGCCAGCAGGAGTCGCTGAACCATATGCAGCTTCACCCATTGCCATACGGCCAAAACCAAGGCAAGTTACGCCATCAACATCTTTTGCTAATGAGATCGCATCAAAACACGCACGCTCATCAATTTGTGCAGGAACTGGATGTTGTAAAAGAATACCGTGAACATCTGGATTGGCATTAAGCTTTTCGATTTCAGCTAATAATTGTTCTGTTGTCGTTTCTTGTGGTAATTCGATTTTTAATGAATCCATACCTACACGGCGGCAGGCATTACCTTTCATACGTACATAAGTTGCAGATGCACCATCATCTCCAACTAAAATAGTCGCCAAAATCGGGGTACGACCTGTTTTTGCTTTTAAAGCTTCAACACGTACCAACAAATTTTCTTCAATTTGCTTTGCTAATGCACGACCGTCTAAAACCAATGCCACAGCACATCTCCAAGGTAGACATGAATTTAATGTGCTAATAATACATGATAATTTCGACAATTTTATTCTAGATGCTGTTTTTATGTGCATCTTCGCTCAAAACAGTATTGTTTTTTCTGTAAAGGTTGCTAATATGTGCATCACCAAATGTAGGCGGGGTGGCAGAGTGGTCATGCAGCGGACTGCAACTCCGTGGACGCCGGTTCGATTCCGACCTCCGCCTCCAAATTTGGTAAAGCCCGGGTGGTGAAATAGGTAGACACAGGGGATTTAAAATCCCCCGCCCTCAAAGCGTGCCGGTTCGAGTCCGGCCCCGGGCACCATCATTCAAGTACTGAATATGGTGTCATAAAGAATCCAGCGTAAGCTGGTTTTTTTATGCCTAAAAAAAGGGCTACCATGTAACCCTCTATTCTTCTAAAATTTTAAGCCGTCTTTTGACCTTGTTTTAACGGCATCAAATTCAGATCCAATACAATATCATTTTGTCTACTTGAATCGATTTGATACTCAGCATTTTTAATAGAATCTAAAAATATCCATTCCGAGTGAACTTGTGCCTGATCCAAAGTAACCAGCAAGTATCCTCGTTGGTTTAAATTACAATAGGCCAATTCATCAATTAATGTAGTAAATGCAAATTCAAACTGCTGTAACTGTGCCAAAGGAATACTTAAATATTTTTCTAAACCAGGAGACGATACTGAGCTCGTCGCTAGTTCAACTCCAACATATTTTCCTTTTTGACTATACAAGTAAGATGCCCATGCATTATGCGTATCTCCTGCTAGTACAATCATCTTTTTATTAAACTCTGCCAATTTGTCATACACAAACTCTCTCTCAGCATAGTAACCATCCCAAGCATCTAGATTGTAAGGTGCCACCGTCATAATCCTTGCTTTTTCTTGAACTGTTAATGTCGGATCATTTTGTTGTAAACGAAGTTTTAAAGTGACCAACTCGGTAATTTGTGCGTTCATCTTAGCAAGTGCTTCAGATGAAGTTCCTCCTGAAGTAATTTGCCCTAAAGATGCCAGTAACTCAGCTGGAATCCACATTTTACTCATTAAGACTTGTTGCCCTACTACATTCCATGTTGCTGTAGATTGCTTTAATTTATCGACCAACCAATCTCTTTGCGTATATCCCATTAAAGTACGCGCCGGATTTGTTAAATCTGCTTGAAATTTTGCAATATCCAAGCCCGAGGCTGTTATGTAGTCTTTATATTCAAGCTGCTTATCACGCGCGATAATACGCGTATCTAGCATGGTTAATTGAACAAGTGAGCCAAAGTTAAACTGGCGATAAATATTTAAATGGTCCGTACTAGAAACTGGACGAATCGGCATCCATTCAAAATAAGCTTGCAGAGCAGCTAATTTACGATCTGAGAAAGGCCCTTCGTTACTTTGATGGTTTTCTGCACCATCACGCCACGCATCGTTCGCCAACTCATGATCATCCCAAATTACAATGAAAGGATGGCGCTGATGAGCTGCCTGTAAATCTTTATCCTGACGATAAAGTGCATAGCGTTTGCGATAATCATCTAATTTAATAATTTCTTTATTATTGTCAGCAGGTAACGTACGACCTAGTTTTGCAGCATCCTCTGTCGCATAGCCATCTGAACCATATTCATAAATATAATCACCCAAATGAATAATGACATCGACGTTTTGTTTTGCCATTTCACGATAAACATAAAAGTAACCCGCAGGATAGTTCGAGCAAGAACATACTGCAAAGCTTACTTTATTGGTCGATGTTGGTAATGTTTTCGTCTGTCCCACTGGTGAGACCTTACTACCAAACTTAAAACGGTAGTAGTACACTGTATCTGCTTGCAAACCAGTTGCATCAACTTTCACTGTAAAGTCATCAGTCTTGCTTGTTTCAACCATTCCCGTCTTTAAATTTTGTTTAAACTGATTATCGGTTGAAATTTCCCACACAACTTTTAAGCGTACTCCTAAGTCTGTAGGTGTTACACGTGTCCATAAGATGACTTTATCCTGCAAGGGGTCTCCACTTGCGATACCATGAAGAAAATCTGCTTGTATTTGCGGACTTTCATCATCGGAACCGTCGTTGCAACCGGTAAAAGCAACAGGCATAGATAAAGCCCCAAAACCGAGTAGACTTTTTTGAATTAATTCTCGGCGTGAAATTTTCTCTGACATAAAATTCTCTAAGTTTTAAGCAATGAGTGCTTTAAACTTAAGTACATAAGATGAACAGCTGATCTCAGTTTGATGAACAAATCATGACAAAAATTGATTAATTTATATAAATACAAACAAGAACTGATTGAAAATAAAGCAAACTCTCTGATTTTCTCTTGCCAATCGTGCACTTGTCCTCTATTATTGCGCTCATGCCCGGGTGGTGAAATAGGTAGACACAGGGGATTTAAAATCCCCCGCCCTCAAAGCGTGCCGGTTCGAGTCCGGCCCCGGGCACCATTTTCAACTATTGAATTTGGTGCTACAAAGAATCCAGCGTAAGCTGGTTTTTTTATGCCTGTTAAAAATGACACTTATGATAAGAATACTAATATTTATAAACACATTACTCTTTATATCCATTGCAAATGCTGGAGATATTTTTAACGGCACAGTCTTGTTCAAAAATAATCAGTGGCATTTTATACGCTGTTCTATTACCCAAGATGATTATTTAATTGAAACATCTCAAGATGTAATCACCCACTTAAAAGCGTTACAGCAACAAGAAAAAAACTATTGGATAAACGTAGTAGCAGATGTAAATAAACAGCGGAATGGGAATTTAATTTTAGAAGTTGAGAAAGTAATTGAAGTTCATCTCGGAACATCATGTCATTTATTAGATGCGATCAAAAATTTTGAGAATCGAGAGTAATTACCACTCTCGATTCATAACCAGCTCTTCCATTTCAAGATCTAAAAATCCTGCATCCTGTACCACCATCATCATTGCCTCAGCAATATAATCAGCAGCACTATCATCAAGCGATGAATCTAGATCTTCAAACTGCGGTTTCATTTCATTAATTTCATTTACAGTCTGATGAGCATATCGATAAACATCTTGATCAGCTAAAGCAGGTTTTTGAACTTTCTTGGCAAATTGTTCAATTAACTGCTTAAGTTCAGCGACCAAAATATCTGGATAATATTCATCATCAAACATCGGGAGAAGTAGGTCTTCGAACATACAAAAGATTACACAACAGCAAAAACTTGCCGCTTATAACATATTTTCACAAAAATCACGAGATTTTTACCCGACTCACTCTTCCACTTTATTTAAATAGACAATGATCTAGTCTACTTTTCCAAGATTACATTTCAAGCTTGTTGCATAGCCTGCCAAACTAAAACAGCCTCATGCATCGCTTTCACATCATGTGCTCTTACAATCGACGCTCCTTGCTGAATACTTAACAAATGCCCAGTAACGCTTCCTACAGCACGCTGATCAGCCGCAGCTCCTTTTAAAGCCTCCCCGATAAACCGTTTACGAGAAAGACCAGATAAAATTGGATAGCCCAATTCATTAAGTTTCCAAAATTCTTTTAATAGTTTTAAATTTTGCTGAGCATTTTTTGCAAAACCAAATCCAGGGTCAACAATAATATTATGCTTTTTTACCCCGGCAGCCAAAGCCTCATCAATGCGTTGTTGCAGCTCTTGCATCACATCAAGTGTTACATCAGTGTACTGATCCAACTGATTCATTGTAGTTGGTTCACCACGCATATGCATAATCACTACAGGAATATCTAACTCTACAGCAGTTTCTAAAGCATTCGGACGTGTTAAGGCACGAACATCATTCCAAATATGCGCCCCTGCTGCTTTTGCTGCACGAATAACTTCTGGCTGGCTCGTGTCGATCGATAAAATAATATTATGGTGCGACAAAGCTTCAACTACTGGCACCACACGGCGCACTTCTTCTTCTACTGCAACTTCTGAAGCACCAGGTCGGGTAGACTCACCCCCAATATCAATAATAGTAGCGCCTTGTTCAATCATATTAAGCGCGTAGCCAACCGCTTGGTCTAATTGGTTATGCTTACCACCATCACTAAAAGAATCCGGGGTAACATTTAAAATGCCCATAACATGTGGCTGAGATAAATCTAATTGAAGCTGTCCACACTGTAAAATCTGCTTGGGTAAAGATATTAACTGCATAAAAAGCTCCGGTTAAAAAACAGCGACTATTTTAGCAAGACTATACGTACATGCTGTTGATTTCTTTTCAGCTTTACCCAGTTTTAATACAAATAAAAAAAGCCACATGACTGTGGCTTTTTCATTATTGAACTTAATTCATCGCTGGTAATGGCGGGGGAGTAGATGGACCATCTTTCGGTGGCTCAAATGCCGATACCGGATTTTCAGCAATATAAACTTTAGGTGGTTGAGGCTCGCGTCCTTCCATGATGTCACGGATTTGCTCACGATCAATAGTTTCCCATTCCATCAACGCTTTAACCATTGCATGTGCGATATCTTTATTATTTTCCAAGATATCACGAGCAACTTTATATTGTTCATCTAAAATACGGCGTACTTCCTGATCAACCTGTTGTTGAGTTGCTTCAGAAATTGTACGGCTACCTACGTTACCGAAGAATCCATTTTGATTTTCATCTTCGTAAACCATAACACCCATTTTGTCAGACATCCCGTACTTCGTTACCATCGCACGTGCCATTTTCGTAGCACGCTCAAAGTCATTTGAAGCACCAGTCGATTGCTGTTGAATAAAGACTTCTTCAGCAATACGGCCACCAAACAAAATTGCAATTTCATTTAACATTTTGTCTTTATAGTGACTAATCTGATCTTGTTCAGGTAGCTGCCAAGTTACACCTAAAGCCCAACCACGCGGCATAATTGTTACCTTATGCACAGGGTCAGTACCCGGTAAAATCTCAGCAACAATTGCGTGCCCAGCTTCATGGTAAGCAGTTGCACGACGTTCTTCTTCGCGTAAAACCATTGATTTACGTTCTGGACCCATATAGATCTTATCTTTCGCATCTTCAAAGTCATGCATATCGACAGTGTTCTTATTACGGCGAGCAGCAAACAAAGCAGCTTCATTTACAAGGTTCGCCAACTGAGCACCAGAGAAACCAGGTGTACCACGAGATAAAACTTTAACGTCTACGCCAGTGACTGAAGGTAACTTTTTCAAATGTACATTCAGGATTTGTTCACGGCCACGGATGTCAGGTAAACCGACCATAACTTGACGGTCAAAACGGCCTGGACGTAATAACGCTTTATCTAATACGTCAACACGGTTTGTCGCAGCAATAACGATTACGCCTTCATTACCTTCAAAACCATCCATCTCTACAAGCATTTGGTTTAAAGTTTGCTCACGTTCATCGTGTCCACCACCTGTACCCGAACCACGGTGACGACCTACTGCATCAATCTCATCGATAAAGATGATACATGGTGCATGACGTTTTGCTTGTTCAAACATATCACGGACACGGGACGCACCCACACCCACGAACATCTCAACAAAGTCAGAACCAGAAATGCTGAAGAATGGAACTTTTGCTTCACCAGCAATTGCTTTAGCTAATAACGTTTTACCAGTACCTGGAGGACCAACCATAAGTACGCCACGTGGAATCGTAGCGCCCAAGCGTTTGAATTTTGCAGGATCTTTTAAGAAATCTACAATTTCCACAACTTCTTGTTTCGCTTCATCACAACCGGCAACGTCAGCAAAAGTCACTTTGATTTGGTCTTCGGAAAGCATTTTTGCTTTCGATTTACCAAAACTCATCGGACCATTTTTACCGCCTGCACCACCACCCATGTTACGCAT
The DNA here is from genome assembly GCF_044538765.1 of Acinetobacter sp. ABJ-A23_2. Lineage (NCBI taxonomy): Bacteria > Pseudomonadati > Pseudomonadota > Gammaproteobacteria > Moraxellales > Moraxellaceae > Acinetobacter > Acinetobacter sp. ABJ-A23_2. Next base: position 23,872 of record NZ_JBIUCP010000025.1, on the reverse strand, counting down.
AAAGAACATGAATAACAGAATGATTAACAGTACAGGGAAACTAGCAATGAGAAGTTGCATCAAAATGCCTTGACGTTGTGGTGCTGTGCCCTCTACAACAACATTTTGCTTGTTTAAGCTTGGCATAAGTTCAGTGTCTTCAACTTGCGGACGAACAGTTTCAAACTGAGATCCGTTAGTTTTTTCACCACTAATATTTAAACCGTCAATCGTGACTTGCTTAATTTGGCCAGCATTCACCGCTGCAACAAAATCTGAATATTTCATTGCAGTAGGCTTATTGCGGTCACTGATATTACTGAAAATTAAAATCAGAACACCCAGTATTATTAGCCACAATACGGCATTCTTGAAGTAATCGCTCAAAGCTTTATTCCCATATCGATCTAATTTGATCATGCCCAATCTTGGCCGATCGTCTTAAAAACAGCAATTGTCTTGCTTGCGGATAACCTAAAAGATACAAAATGCACAATTTTTAGGAGCTTGGCAAGTAAACTTTATTGCAATGCTTTCTTACGCCCTTGTCCAACCAAAAAAACTTCTTTAGATCGTGCACGAGAAGCTGCTGGTTTTGCTGTTTTTAACACATCAAAACTATCAACGACTTGTTTACGAAACTCATCAAATCCTGCGCCTTGGAACACTTTAACAACAAACTGTCCATTTGGACCCAAGACTTTCTGAGCAAAGTCTAAAGCAAGTTCACACAAGTAAATCTGTCTAGGTTGATCAACAGCCCTATTACCTGATGTATTGGGGGCCATATCAGAAATTACAATGTCTACTTGTCTTCCGTTTAAAATATTTAACAATTTTTCAAATACAGCTTCTTCTCTGAAGTCGCCTTGTAAGAAAGTGACATCCGGCAAAGCATCCATAGGCAAAATATCGGAAGCAATAACTAAACCTTTGCTACCAACAAGTTTCCCAGCAATTTGTGACCAACTCCCAGGAGCTGCTCCCAAATCAACCACTGTCATGCCTGGCTTGATCAACTTATATTTTTCTTGAATTTCAAGAAGTTTATATGCTGCTCGTGCACGATATCCTTCCTTTTGTGCTTTTTTTACAAAAGGATCGTCTAGATGTTCCCTCATCCACGCACGACTACTTTTAGACAATTTTTGGTTTGTGATGCGTGTTGCCATAACTCACTAAATATCAAAAAAACTTCTGATTGTTCATTGTACGTGAAAATTACTCTCATTACAGTACGGATGTAACCTAATCTCAATAACTTTTACAGTTTTTTTCCAATAATGTTGATCGATTATTTATACAGTTTTTCGTACATTTGATTTTAAGTTTTTTGCTATACTAAGTCGTTTTTAAAATCAGGTATTTTTAATGGCCGCTTTATCTATTCATGAACGTAAACGTTTACGTCAAATTGGTCACGTGCTTAATCCGGTTGTCATGATTGGTGGACAAGGCTTAACAGATGCTGTAATCGAAGAAACTCTTCGTGCTTTAAATGATCATGAACTCATCAAAGTAAAAATTGCTGGTGAAGACCGTGAAGCTCGTGCAGCTGTAATTGATGCAATTGTAGAAGCGACTGGTGCTGAAGCTGTGCAAAAAATCGGTAAAATCGTTTTACTCTACAAAAAAGCAGCTAAGCAAAACCAACACTTATCTAACCTCGTTCGTCACGCTCACTTAGCAAACTAACTTATTGACTACTTATGGCAAGTTACGAACTTTCAGCTTTTGATCGTTTTCATGCTGTTTCTGTTGTTGGCGCAATTGAACAGCAAGCCCCGCATACATTAAATGTGGGTTTTTGGATTCGTGATCCAAACCAACTTATTATCTGGCCCCAAGAAGTCTCGGCTCATCCTCGTCAAGATTTTTTGTGGGAAGAGACTTGTTTTGAAATTTTTATCGGCGTGCATGATGAAGATTTCTACCGGGAAATTAACCTTTCCCCTTCTCAAGCATGGCAGACTTACCAGTTTGAAGAATATCGATATCCGGAAAGCATGCCTCCCCTCGTTGCTTACGATATCGAACTAAATCATCTCAAGCGTACCCATTATGGTTTAAATGTAAGTCTTGATTTAGGCCAGTTTATGCAGCAGCACTGTTTGAAATGGGCAAACCTTTATTTAGGTTTAACTGCTGTTTTAAAAACAAAAGATGGTATGCAGTACTATGCAATGCAGCATAGTGGAAAAAATGCTGATTTTCACAATAAACGTGATTGGCTGCATCAGTTTTAAAAAAATAAAAAAGCGAGAAATTAATTCTCGCTTTTTTATTGAATTTTAATATTAAATCTTTAGTGATCTCTTGCTTTGTTCCAAGCCTCAACCGCATTATTTTTAGTACGCTTTAAGCTCTCACTTAAAGAATCTTTATGTTTTAAAGAAATTTGACTAATGTCACCCTTAAGTTCTTTAGTCACTTTCGTTAAATCTTCAATTAACGCATTAATTTCAGCTTTCAATGTATTTTTCAGTTCATTTAGGCCTTCTTGAGAAGTATTGAACTGAGCTTTAATCACATCAAGACGTTGCAAAATATCTTGTTTAATCTGAGCAAACTGGTTTTGAATATTCTGATTCAACTCTTGAGTTTCAGTCTCAATTTTTTCTTCAGTCTCGGTAATTACAGCTTTGACTTGTTCTTGAGTTTCTGCAATAGCTTCTTTAACTTGCGAAGTTGCTTCATGAGCGACTTCTTTCACCTGTTCTGTTTTTTCAGCTACAACTTCTTTTACCTGTGTTGCTTTAGTACTCACTGCTTTTTTAGCTCGAGTTGTTGTTTTCGCTACAGCTTCTTTTGCTTCAGTTACTTCGGTCTTAACCGTCGCTGCTACAGACGAAGCATTCTCAGCTATATCTTTTGAAACTTGATTATTGCTCATGCTATTTCCTCATATTGTTTATTTTTTAGCTAGCATTACAATAAGTGGAATTGACTTATTTCAGCCACCAGATTGTTAGACAATTTGCTAAAAGTATCAATTTCAGACAAGCGGATGAATTTTTTTGCAAAAAGCAAGCAAGGAATTATATTTTTTAATAGAAAATAAATAGACTTTTTAGGGTTCCATGCGTATAATGCGCTGTTAAGTTACAAGCGGGCAGACCGATAGGGAGGGGCATGTTTTTTTAGAACATCGCCTATCTTTTTTAGGTCTACTCGCTTTTTTACAGCCGAAATTCAGGAGCTTTGGTTTGAGCACCCCCGCCATTTTAGCCCTCGCAGATGGAACGATCTTTAAAGGAACGTCAATCGGCGCAACGGGAAGTACGACTGGAGAAGTCGTTTTTAACACAGCCATGACAGGCTATCAAGAAATTTTGACTGACCCAAGTTATGCACAACAAATTGTGACATTAACTTACCCTCATATTGGTAACACTGGTTGCAACGAAGAAGACGTTGAATCTGGTCGTATCCATAAAGTATGGGCGAATGGTTTAATTATTCGTGACCTTCCACTACTACACAGTAACTTCCGTTCTGAGCAGTCGTTAGGTGAATATTTGCAGGCGCACAATGTTGTTGCAATTGCTGATATTGATACACGTAAACTCACTCGTATCTTACGTGATAAAGGTGCACAAAATGGTTGCATCCTTGCTGGCGAAAATATTACTGAAGAAGAAGCGATTGCTAAAGCTCGCGCTTTTGGTGGTTTAAATGGTTTAGACCTTGCCAAAGAGTGCTGTGATCCAACAGGTTTTGAATGGTCTGAAGGTTCATGGGTATTAGGTAAGGGCTTTACTCAACCTGAGTTAAAATACCATGTGGTTGCATACGATTATGGTGTCAAAACCAACATCTTGCGTATGCTTGCAGACCGCGGTTGCAAACTTACAGTTGTTCCTGCTGAAACTCCGGCTGAAAAAGTATTAGCACTTAATCCAGATGGCGTATTCCTTTCAAACGGTCCTGGTGACCCAGCGGCTTGTGACTACGCAATCGAAGCTGTAAAAACTATTGTTGAAACCACAACATTACCTGTATTTGGTATCTGTTTAGGACACCAAATCTTGGCACTCGCTTCTGGTGCAAAAACTGTAAAAATGAACCATGGTCACCACGGTGCAAACCATCCTGTACAAAATCTTGAAAACGGTACAGTGATGATCACCTCTCAAAACCATGGTTTTGCTGTAGATGCAGAGACATTACCGGCTAACTTAAAAGCAACGCATAAATCATTGTTCGATGGCACCTTACAAGGTATCCACCGTACTGACAAACCAGCTTTCAGCTTCCAAGGTCACCCTGAAGCAAGCCCTGGTCCACATGATTGTGCACCTTTGTTCGATCACTTCATCGAACTTATCGAAGCATCTAAACAGTAATTACGGAGCGAATAATGCCTAAACGTACGGATATTAAAAGCATCTTAATTATTGGTGCTGGCCCGATTGTGATTGGACAGGCATGTGAGTTTGACTACTCAGGTGCTCAAGCATGTAAAGCACTTCGTGAAGAAGGCTATCGTGTTATTTTGGTTAACTCTAACCCAGCGACCATTATGACTGACCCTTCAATGGCGGATGCAACTTACATTGAGCCAATTACTTGGCAAACTGTTGCTCAAATCATTGAAAAAGAGCGTCCAGATGCAGTCCTTCCAACTATGGGTGGACAAACTGCATTGAACTGCGCACTTGCACTGGATGAAAACGGCGTATTAGCGAAATACAACGTAGAACTTATTGGTGCAACGAAAGAAGCGATTGAAAAAGCTGAAGACCGTAAACTCTTCGACATCGCTATGCGCAAAATCGGTTTGGAATGTCCAAAAGCTGCTATTGCTGAAACCATGGAAGAAGCTTTGGAAATCCAATCTCGCTTTGGTTTCCCAGTAATTATCCGTCCATCATTTACAATGGGTGGTTCAGGCGGCGGTATTGCATATAACCGTGAAGAATTCCTTGAAATTTGTGAACGCGGTTTCGACCTCTCTCCTACTCACCAGTTATTGATTGATGAATCTTTAATTGGCTGGAAAGAATACGAAATGGAAGTTGTTCGTGACAAAAACGACAACTGTATTATCGTATGTGCGATCGAAAACTTTGACCCAATGGGTGTTCACACAGGTGACTCAATCACTGTAGCACCAGCTCAAACATTAACTGACAAAGAATACCAATTGATGCGTAATGCTTCAGTTGCCGTTCTTCGTGAAATTGGTGTTGAGACAGGTGGTTCTAACGTTCAGTTCGGTATTAACCCGAAAGACGGCCGTATGGTTGTGATCGAGATGAACCCTCGTGTATCTCGTTCGTCTGCTCTTGCTTCTAAAGCAACTGGTTTCCCAATTGCAAAAATTGCTGCGAAGCTAGCTGTTGGTTATACCCTTGATGAATTGAAAAATGACATCACTGGCGGCGTAACTCCTGCGAGCTTTGAACCATCAATCGACTACGTTGTAACGAAGATTCCTCGTTTTAACTTCGAGAAATTCCCACAAGCAGAACCAGTTCTTACCACTCAGATGAAATCCGTTGGTGAAGTCATGGCAATTGGCCGTAACTTCCAAGAATCTGTACAAAAAGCATTACGTGGTCTTGAAGTTGGTGTAAGCGGTTTCGATGAAAAAATCGAAGCTGGTGCAACAAACGTAAAAGAAACCATTTTAAAAGAGCTTAAAGTTCCAGGTCCTGAGCGCATTTGGTACGTCGCAGATGCATTCCGTCATGGCTTCTCTTTAGATGACGTATTTGAAGCAACTAAGATTGACCGTTGGTTCTTGATCCAAATTCAAGATATCGTTAAGACAGAAGCTCAAGTAAAAACTTTAGGTTTTGGTGATCTAACTGCTGAAAATATCCGTTCGTTCAAACGTAAAGGTTTATCTGACCTTCGTATTGCGAACCTTATGGGTATTTCTCAAAAGCAATTCCGTAAGCAACGTTGGAACTTGGGTGTTTATCCAGTTTACAAACGTGTTGATACATGTGCTGCCGAGTTTGAATCTGGTACAGCATATATGTATTCAACTTACGATGAAGAGTGCGAAGCAAATCCATCAAACCGTGACAAGATCATGGTAATTGGTGGTGGTCCAAACCGTATTGGTCAAGGTATCGAATTTGACTATTGCTGTGTACACGCTGCTTTAGCAATGCGTGAAGACGGTTATGAAACAATCATGGTGAACTGTAACCCTGAAACTGTTTCTACCGACTATGATACATCTGACCGTTTATACTTCGAACCTGTAACACTTGAAGATGTTCTTGAAATCGTACGTACTGAGAAGCCAAAAGGCGTAATCGTACAATACGGTGGTCAGACTCCCCTTAAGTTAGCACGTGCTTTAGAAGAAGCTGGTACTCCTATTATCGGTACTTCTCCAGATGCAATTGACCGCGCAGAAGACCGTGAACGTTTCCAACAAATGATTCAACGTTTACAGCTTCGTCAACCAAATAACAGCATTGTAAAATCTGCTGAAGAAGGTATCTCTGAAGCTGCGAAAGTTGGTTATCCGTTAGTTGTTCGCCCATCTTATGTATTAGGTGGCCGCGCAATGGAAATCGTGTATAACGAAGATGAACTTAAACGTTACCTTCGCGAAGCGGTACAGGCTTCTAATGAAGCGCCTGTTCTTCTTGACCACTTCCTTGATGATGCAACTGAAGTTGACGTTGACTGCGTATCTGACGGTAAAGATGTCGTCATCGGCGGTATCATGCAACACATCGAACAAGCTGGTATTCACTCTGGTGACTCAGCATGTTCTATTCCTCCTTACTCTCTTTCTAAAGAAGTTCAGGATGAAATGCGTCGTCAAACAGTTGCTATGGCGAAAGAACTTGGTGTAGTTGGTTTAATGAACGTTCAGTTCGCAGTTAAAGGCGACGATATTTACGTTCTTGAAGTAAACCCACGTGCATCACGTACTGTTCCGTTCGTATCAAAATGTATTGGTGAATCTTTAGCCAAAGTAGCTGCTCGTTGTATGGCGGGTCAATCACTTGAATCTCAAGGCTTTACTAAAGAAATCATTCCAACTCACTTTGCTGTGAAGGAAGCTGTTTTCCCATTTGCTAAGTTCCAAGGCGTAGACCCAATGCTTGGGCCTGAGATGAAATCTACAGGTGAAGTAATGGGCGTTGGTAAGACATTTGGCGAAGCGTTCTATAAAGCCGTTTTAGGTTCAAATGACCGTTTACCAGGCCTACCAACTGAAGGTGAAGAAAAGATTGCTTTCTTATCTGTTCGTGAATCTGATAAGAAATATATTGCTGATATCGCTAAAAAGTTCGTGGCATATGGTTTCAAACTGGTAGCAACAGGTGGAACGTATAAAGTACTTAAAGAAGCAGGTTTGGAATGTGAACCTGTAAATAAAGTAACTGAAGGACGTCCACATATTGTTGACCGCTTGAAAAATGGTGAAATACACCTTATTGTCAACACTACTGAAGGCAAACAAGCTCAATATGATTCTGCAATGATTCGTCGTGCTGCCCTACAAGGCAAAGTGTATTACACAACGACTATCAATGGTGCAGAAGCGGTTTGCCAAGCCTTTGCTGTGAAATTGCCAATGGATGTATACCGCTTGCAAGATTTAACTGTAGGTTAATTTTTTTCCGATAAGTCCCGCCACCTTATCGGTGGCGGGATTTTTTCATTTTTTTAACTGTGTTTTCTCAACTTAAGAGGGACCGAAATGCAACGTTATCCAATGACCCCTGAAGGTAAAAGCGCCTTAGAGAAAGAATTACAACATCTGAAATCTGTTGAACGTCCACGTATTACTCAAGCGATTGCTGAGGCACGTGAACATGGGGACTTAAAAGAAAACGCAGAATATCATGCTGCTCGTGAACAGCAAGGTTTCTGTGAAGGCCGTATCCAAGATATCGAAGGAAAATTGGGTGCTGCACAAGTCATCGATGTTAAAGACTTAGAACAAAACGGTCGTGTTGTATTCGGTGTTACGGTAACGATTGAAAACCTTGATACTGAAGAACGCAAGACTTATAAAATTGTTGGTGATGATGAGGCTGATTTTAAAATTAATAAAATCTCAGTGAACTCACCAATCGCTCGCGGCCTTTTGGGTAAAAATGAAGGTGATGAAGTAAAAATCACCACTCCTCAAGGCGAAGTTGAGTATGAAGTTGTAAGTGTAGAATATCTCTAAGATACTGCTCTTGAACCCCTCTTCCTGAGGGGTTTTTATTTAATATGTTTTAGCTTATTTTTGTTTGGATAATAGATTATGGACACGCCTCTGATTAACACACCAGTCCGTCATTGGTGCGAATTTGAGTTTATTTCCAAAACTGTAAAAAATCCGAATATCCATATTAAAGGTAATTATTCTTACTACTCAGCCTATTGGGATCAAGGTTTTGAACGTTGTGTCGTACGCTATTTACACGACAAAGCTTCGACCCCAGACAAACCTATCGATCAGCTTTATATTGGTAATTTTGTGTGTTTTGGGGCTGAGTGCGTGATTATGATGGGTGGTAATCAGCTTCATAGACCAGACTGGATTTCGACTTTCCCTTTTGATACCCGCAGTTTTTTAGCAGCTGGTGACACCATCATTGCAGATGGTTGTTGGATTGGAAGCCGTGCAATGATTATGCAAGGTGTAAAAATCGGTGAAGGTGCTGTAATTGCAACTGGAGCCGTCGTAACAAAAGACATTCCACCCTATGCAATTGTTGGTGGTGTACCAGCAACAATTATTAAATACCGGTTTCCTCCCGAGCAAATAGAAAAACTACTCGCTTTAAAGCTTTATGAATTAGATGAAAAACAAGTTTTAAAAATGCGGGAATATTTGCAAACTGATGATATTGATGCTCTAACAGTTCATATTGAAAATTTACGAGACAAATAAAATGTATTCTCAAGTTTTATTGTTTAAAATCACAAATGATTACGAGCTCGAATTTAAATCGTAAGAAAAGAAGTATAAAGTATTGAATAAATAAGCATCATTACAATAAGGAACAATCTCATGTTATATCAACATATTCTTGTACCAATTGACGGTTCTGAAACTTCTATGGTCGCGATGAAAGAAGCGATCAAACTTGGAAAAGCATTAAATAGTAAAATTACTATCGTACAGGTCATGGCACTTGATCCAATTATTGCAGATCTTTATGTGAAGACTGGTCAAACCAATGAACTCATTGAGCGGACTAGAACATACTTACTCGATATTTTAGAACAAGCCAAACAACAATTTTTACAAGAAGGCCTTACTGTAGAAACCAAATTACTTGAAGGTTTCGTTGTTCACGAAGAAATTATTCAAGCTGCACAAGAGCTTAATGCTGACCTGATTGTAATGGGCTCTCATGGCCGTACAGGTGTGAGAAAACTTGTATTAGGAAGTGTCGCACAAAAAGTTTTAGGTGAAAGTCATATTCCAGTTTTAATTGTTCGCTAAAAAAATGCCTGTCTGGCTCAATTCAGCCAGATAGGCACCTATTTTTTAAAAGGAATAACCTCTTCTCTTGATTGCTCAACCGTTATTGTTTTTTTACTTTTAAAAGCATCCCAAGAATAATGTTTATAATTTAACTGCCATAAATAGTAAGATTGGCCGATATCTTTAAACCTAATATTTAATGTCATCCATGTTTCATCATGGCAATGCGGTGACTTCTTATACTCTTGTTCTGAAAAGCATGCCCGAATCATTTCATTCGAAGAAAAAGCAATATCTTTTAATGCAACCTGATACTGCCCTTTAGGCTTAAGCTCAACAAAATCAGCATTTTCCTCAAAACGCCCTCCTCCAGAATAACCAGTAAACCATGTATTTAGCACTGCTATGGCATATTCACTTTTATTAAGCGGATAGAGTGCTGGAAAGATTTTGAGTCCATTAGGGCCTAAATCATCAGAGTGTGGCTCTTTATTACTATGTTCATAATTTTTAAAGTTCCACTGATTTATTACTGTGTATTGGTTATTTAGCTTTTTAACTTGAGCAATTTGCGGAGTCTCATCTATTAAATAATAAATCTGATCTTGTGTATTTTTGGATTTCCATAGCTTAGCTTCATCGCTACATTTCTGACTCAACTGCTGACAAATCGAATGTATATCTTGTGATGAAGCTTTCACATTTATAAAAGGTTGAGCTGAAATAGCCTGCTCTGCAAAACTCGATTGCACTGTTAAACTGAGTAGTAATATGGCTAGACTCCGCCATTTATAATTCTGCATTTGTATTTGTTCTCTTTAATAATTTTAAGGTTGCCATGCAAACTGCTTTAAGTTCACTTTGCCATTCAACAAATAGATTCCTTCTGCTTCAAGCTTTAACTGCTGAACATTTTCACCTTTTTCATTAAATTTACTTAGGCTAATTTTACCTTGTGAGTTAATAACACGGTACCAAGGAACTTGATGATCTGCATCAAGATGTTTAAGAACATAACCCACTAGTCTGGCGTGTTTAGGTAACCCAGCCATACGTGCTATTTGTCCGTAAGTTGCTACTTTTCCATATGGAATGAGAGCGATGACTTCTAAAATTTGTCGATGTAGTTCATACTGAGTTGTCAAAATGGAATCCATAAAAATTGACATCGTTCATATCATATAAAAATTTACTTTAAATCTCTTTAAAAGAATATGCAGAGACAATGCGATGAATATGAAAAAAACCTTGCTGATGATTACAGGGACACTTCTGTGTGTTTCTTGTACGACCCGTCCTCCTCTACAAACGCCAGATTTATCAGAGGAACTTGCCAATAATAGACCTGTAGTTCCAGTCACTTTCGTTTTTACTACTGACAATCCTTCTGCTGCACGCTTTGATAACCTGACACAAATGCGAAAAGAAGTCCGCATCTTAAATAAATACTATTTAGATGACCAAGGAAATAAAATATTTAATTTCAAATTAAATCGTTATATTTCTTACCAAGATTTTTCAAAAATGCACTGCGAACTTGGTAATGAAATAAACCAAGCTCGTCCTATTTCTATAGGCTCTATTCCCGCAAGTGCCAATGCATGTTTCCCTAAACGCACAGCACGTAAAGAAGTCATCATCTTTATATACGATGCATATTCAAAAAACTTAGAGTTTGATGATGTTACCAGTCGGACATTCCGTAATAATGGAAAACCCTTTATTTTATTAGACTGGAATCGTTTAAATTACAATATTCAAGCAGGTAGTATTCATGAAATGGGCCACGCTTTCGGCTTAAAACATGTATGTGCACCTAATGCTACCAAAACTACCCCGACCAATATTATGGCCAGTGCTGAATGTAAATTAGGCAGTGGTGGATTAAGAAACTTAGGCTTTACCCAAGCACAGCTTCAAACCATTTTATCTAGTTATAAACAATATACTTAAAATTTAATTTCAATATACGCCCCCAAGCTATCTTGGGTAGTAATGTAATCTTCATGGGCCAGTAAAGATGTCATATAAGTACTGGCCTTTGAAAAATTCTCAGTATCTACAGGGTACGGTTGCCAAAAAGTTTTTAAGTTATCCGTATAAATTGGATAAAGTCGAAACAAGTCCTTTGCTAGATCTAGTCTCGCTATACAGCCAAATGGCAAAGCACTTTGCTGTTCATACTCTCCATCACTATTAAACACAGCATTGCCTATACCCAACACAACTGGCTTATGGTTGATGATCTGAATGGGTTGAATAGTATGAGCACCATGACCAATGATCAGGTCAGCCCCTGCTTGTGTAAGAATCGCAGCAAGTTTAATTTGCTCTTTTGTGGGAGGTTTGAAGTCGATTCCCCAATGGCAAATAACAATAATTTTATGCTTAGGATGAGCCTGCTTATAACTCACTATTTGCTCAAGTAAAACACCATTTAAGCAAGCTACTCCACTTCGCGATCCTAATGCATAGAAATCATAGTCTAGATAAGCGGTGTCTCTATGCCAGTAACCATTAAAAATCGCATAGTGCTTATTTTCAAAAGATATTTCAAAGTAATTGTGGGCATCTTTTTGATTTAGTCCAGCACCTATATATAAAACATTCGCCTGATCTAACTGTTGTAATGTATAGGCCAATCCTTCATCGCCATAATCTTTCAAATGATTATTTGCCAACACCAAATAGTTAAGATGAACGTTATTAAACTCTTCTAATGTCTTTTTAGCATCGGCTTTTAGAATGAATGGCTTTTTATCTTTTAATGGTGATTGGTTTTCTAGAGAAAAGACTGCTTCAAAGTTAGCTATATTTATGTCATTTTTACCTAAAAATGGCTGTATTTTTTCAAATGAATAGTGATATCCATATTGTTGTAAAGCATCCATTTTCCCTCTAGATTTACGCTTTTCAGTATACATTTCACCGAAATAAGTATCTCCAAGAATATTGATGATCCCAGTCTGTGAAGTACAACTCTTCGCGTTTACATACTCTTCTTGGAAATAGTGATAATAAGGAACCAAATGCTCGAGACGGTGAATGTCATCTAAAAAAGAGAAAAAGCCAATGCTCTGGTTATCTTCAAGATAAGTAATATAAATTTGTCTAACTGTATGTGAGATATATAAAACCGAAGTGAGTACCGGATGAGCAAGTAAAGGCGTAATGGGTTGATATACTTTATTTTTAAAAGAAAGGTTTTTAATAAAGAAAAGTTTTTTTAGCTCGGCTGGATAGCTATAAATGTGCTGTACTAATAGAAAGAGTTTTTTTAATTGATTAGATGAATTTAAAGTTAAATGATAGTTTCTTGCTCTTTGAGACAAGATCAATTGTGCTTGCTCAACTGAACCAAAAAGCATATTGCTTAAAGCATGTTTGACATCATTTGCCTGAGTAAAAATTAAGAATTGCAAGAGCTCGACAAATGTATATGTTTCATTTTTTTCTAAACCTAAATTTTGCTCACCAATTTGCTTAAGCTTTTGCTCAGATACAACATAGGTCTTATCTGCTTTGATATTTTTTTGATGAAACTGCTCTAATGCATAATCAATGAGCAATAAAGTTGAAATGTCTCCATCAATTTCAAATTCCCAAACTGTATCATCAAAGTTCGTATTATCTAGAGCTGCCAATAACTTAATTTCAAACAGAGGATCAGTCATGTCTCCTCTCCTTCGAAATCTTTTACATAGGCTATGTAGCCCGATAAGTTATGTTCTTGGTCATCTATTCTTACTCTAAAGCGATCATGTCGTACATAAAAAGCATGCAATATTTTATCTGGACGCGCCATGTACATCGCTATTTCTGGATAGAAAAAGCCTGTGGTTTGAAACTCAGCCCGAAATGTAATGAGCTTTTTTAACTCGTGCATATATGCTTGTTCAAAAAGTTTTTGATGGCCTTGCTCTTTTAAACGATTTACCATTTTATAAGCAGCCATGAGCATTTCTAACAAAGTGGCATACGTTGTTTTTCTATTTCGAATAAAAATAAAATGTTTTAAATAATTATTTAAACCAAAAATAAAATATTTTTCTTCAGGACATATTTTTGTAAGTTCACTGGTACAGTAACTTAACCAGTGATCATGATATTTTTCATATCTTTTATAAATAAAATTTTCAAACATTAATTTAACAGTATCTAATAATCTTTTATCCTGATTTATTTGATACAACCTGAGTAAAGCTAATGCTGCTTCTCCATCGTAATAAATGATTCTAAACTTTTCTTTTAAATCATAGCCTGGATAATTTAATACATGAGTAGTTAATCCATCTGAATCAACTAATTTTAAAATACCATTTGCAAGTTTCTCTGCATATTTTAAATAATCCACTTTTTGAGTAATTTCCTGATATTTCGTTAACATTAAAATAGCTGCTGCATTTGCACCTAATTTAATTTCAAACTCCCCTTCTTTTCCATCAATCATAAAAGCAGTTGTAGAGTCTTTTTCTTTATAAAAGTGAGTAAGTGCATATTGGATGGCACTCACAATTTTAGGCCAATATTCAGGTTTATTTTGTACTTCGAAAGTTTCTAATAGAGCATAAAGTGATGTGCAATGACGTACCGTATTGTAGTTGCGGATATCTCGATCAAAAGCAGGAAAATAGCCATAAATGAATTTGCCATTTTCTTGAATCTGACTGTGAAAAAACGCTGCATTTTTCTCAATGAGCTCTCTAAAATGCTGCTTCTTGTTGGTCGCAATAGCTCTAATACCATTTGCATCATAACGGCTTGCTAAATTAATAAACTTTCCATTTTCATAAAAAGTTGCATAGGTATCGAAAGTCCAAATGTCTTGCAGCTCTTGTAGTCTAATTTGTGGTTTAGTAGCGTTATATTTTTGCTTAATTGCATAGTTCAGATTGGTTTCATCAAAAAAGTTAGGTTTGTCATAACTTAAGCCCCGGATAATTGCTTTGCCATAGATCTCTTGCTCAAGAAAAACTACCGAACATGCTTCATCAAATGCAATTCCTCTACGATAGTGATTATTGTGGAATTGATGATGAACAAGTTGTTCTATTTGCCCCCAACTTTGTTTTTCTAGGTTGTACGCAACATCAATTTTTATATAGTCTGGAAGTTGATCTGGAGAAAACTGTTTATCAATAAAATCGAGTAATTGTATAGTTGCTTGTGAAAAAGCTGTTTTTTCGGTATGCCAGACACTACATCTTTGATCTTTAGGACCAAATGACATAAACAAAATTGTTTCTTCTGGAAGGTCTGAAACATGCTGAACGAAATGTTCCAACCAAAACTTAAGTTGTCTTTTAAAGTCTAGAAATACCGACACTCGAATTAAGTCCCTATTCGTTATTTGTTGTTCTATAAAATTTTCAATACATCATAGCATGAAGTCTTTAAAAGCTAAGTTAACGTATTGTTTAAACATAAAAAAAGAGAACCCTAGGGTTCTCTTTTTTATTTGGTTAATTATCTATTAATAGATAATTTGACCATTGTTGAGAAGATCATTAAGCGTTAATGATGTTCTAGCTTGATCCAAATGAATCGTCAACAATTGCGTACTTGAATAAGTTAAACCTAAGCCATCACGGTCTACACTAATGGTGGCATTTTGTGTGGCAGCGTCATAGCTTACAGATACATATTGACCAATGGTTAAACTGTTTGGATGAGTAACTAACAAGTTACTAATATCGATCTTATCAGCTTGACTATCAGTTGCTGTATTACCCACATGGAAATCAGTCCATGTATCTACACCACCTGCAGTTGTATTACCACCTGTTGGGTTGTTTACACCAGCAGCAGTCAATGTGTTGTAAATCAAGGTATCCGCGCCATTACCGAGCGTAAATGTATCATTTGCTCCTGTACTAACAGCTAGGCTATTCAACTCTTGACTTAAGTTGATGGTTAATGTGCTAGTTGACTCCGCACCAGTCACCGATACGAGTTTGTAGTTAATCGTATCAATCGTAGCATTTGCCGCAGTATCAAGAGCTTTATAGTAGTACGAACCATCATGGTAGAGATACAACGTACCTTCGCCAGTATTGATCGCCTGACCAGCAGCAATTTGGTAATTTCCTGGTGTAACTTCAACATATAGTTGAGAAGCAGCTGAAGTATCTGCAACTCCACCAGTTGTGTCGCCTAACAAGATATTGCCGTGAATCCAATCTGTTAAACCATCAGGTGTGTATTGATCTAGATGTGTAGCTTTTGTAGTTACTACAGAATCTAGAGTCACAGTTCCTAAAGAAATCAGACTAGATAAACTAAATACCACTCGATAAGTACCAGCAGATAAGTGAGATACGTCAGCTGAGTATGCTGGTGCACCTAAAACTCCTGCCAAGGCTGTCGCAGAACCTGAGTAAACAGTATCTACCCATGTTGCACCAACCAACTGCTGGATTTTATAACCAGTTGTTGGAAGAGCCGACAAGCTTAATGATGCCGTATAGTCTAACTGTACATGAACATCACTTACCGTATTAGCAGCAATAACGAATTGGTTCGAAGTCACTGTACTGCTTAATACAGGTAATGGTGGGAAGCCTGCAAGGTTACCAATAGTGACTGTGCCACTTGGTACATCAGCAACTGCATCAGTCACTTGTTTCATACTAACAGTTGCATGATTAATATCAGCATTTGCTACAGGTAACGGAATTACCGCATCTGCACCAGGGTTAGCATTGTTCCAAGTGATATTCACATCTGGAGAACCAATTTGAATATGCAATGTTGCTGTGTCTGTTCTACCAGTTATAGGGTCCGTCACTGTATAGGTAAAGCTATCAACTTTTCCTATATTTTGTGTGTTCGCTGTAGCTTGATAACTGTAAGTACCATCAGCATTAATCGTTAAGGAACCATAAGCACCCACAATAACTGTTGATGAACCTACATTCACAGCCGATGTATTACCTGTTTCAGAAGACACAGAAGTCACAACTGTCGTAGTCGTAATATAGTCTGGCGTATAGTTTGGTCCATATACAGCCGAGTTGTCGTCTGAAAGAACATTGCCTGTAATCGGAGTTACAACCAAGTTAGGTACTTGCGTAATATCACCATTATTCAAAGTAATACTTGCAGTGACACTACCTAGAGCAGTTAGAAGCGTATTGCTTTCCATAAATAGCTCATAGCTACCAGAACCTAAATTATCAACTTTGAATTTCACTTCAGAGCCGAAGATACCTAATAGGTCAAGCACACCAGTATTCGCGCTATCTGCAATTACTGTACGAGTACCGTCTGGATTTACTCGTGTTAATACCACATGTAAACCATCAACAACTGTAGCTACTGAACCAAAGTTAACCGAGATGATAGCTTCAGACACATGTCCTTCAGCTACATTAAAAGTTGCTGTACCTTGTTTAGAACCAACAACAACGCCACCAACACCTAACAACCAGCTATAGCTAATCGCGTTATTAAGAACTTGTTGTGTAGTCGGGTAAACCATATCAATTGCTGCTGAAGCAACGTTATCCATTGCATCAACTGGAACATGACCTGTAATAACCGCAGGTTGTGATGGATCTGCTGCATTCCAAGTCATAGCAACCTTGTTACTATCCAAGTGGACATACAAGATAGCTTGAGATGTATTACCTGTTGCTGGGTCTAGTAACGTATACGAGAACTGATCCACTTTACCAAGGTTGAGACCATCTGCATTTGGTGTATAGGTATAATTACCATGTTGATCAATGACTAACGTACCGTAAGTACCAGTGATTGTAGTTGTACCCGTCGCATTAACAGCATTTCCGTTCACCGCTGAGATCACTGCATTATTGCTTGCAGCATCTACTGCACCATTAATACCTGCATCTTTGATGACGTTACCAGAGATCGGATCAACTGAATATCCAGATACAACATATGGGTTATACACATCCATTGTACCTGTCAATGTACCACCAATACCCACACCTGCCAGACCACTGTAGCCCATGAATGCACGATATTGTCCTGGATCTAGCCCTTCAATGACTGCGGTTGGAGTACCTCCTATTAGAGATAAGCTAACTAAAGTCGCTTGTGGGTTGTTTCCGCCAATAGATACCCATTGTCCTGTTGCAGCATCATATTTTTGAACAACAATCGAATAGTCATTCAATACACCAGCGTTGAGTAAACCACTGAATGTAAATGTCGCAGTACCTTGACGGTCAGCATCCACATTAAATGCAACTGTTGGGTTACCAAGAAGTTGTAAATTTAGACCTGCTAACGATACTGCTGCTACATAACTTGCACTACCAAGCGCTACATCATTCGCAACAAGTAAAGATTCTGGGTTAATTTCAGCAACTGCCAAGTTATCTGCAGCTTTAACAGAACTTAATTGAATGTTAAGTGCTGCTTGGGCCACATCACCAGTTACAGAATCTTTTAAGGTATATACAAAGTGATCGACTTGCCCAACTCCAGAAGCATTTTGATTTGGAGTATAAACGTATGAACCATCAAGGTTGATCACCAACGTACCGTATGTACCATTAATGATTGTGCCATTAGCAAGAACAGGTTGGTTATTAACTTCACTCACAACTGTATTTGGAGTTACGACATCAGCTTGGCCGCTTGAGTTAATATCTACGATCACATTACCGTCCGCAGTTTCTGTGTAGAAACTACCGATTTGAGTTGTATCATAAATATCCATAGTACCTGTTAAAGTACCGAGTAAACCAATACCTGCTAGACCGTTATAAGTCATGAACGCACGGTATTGTCCTTGCTCAAGCCCATCGATAACAACACCTGGTGTAGAACCTAATAAAGTCAGGTGAAGAATATCTGCTTGACCACCACCATATATAGAAGTCCATTGACCAGTAGCTGTATCAAATTTTTGTACAACTAATGAGTAATCAGATAGAGCATTGACCCCAATTAAAGCACTGTAGGTGAATGTCGCATTACCTTCTTGATTTGCAGCTACATTAAAGTTAACCGCTTCAGAACCAAGTTGTAGGTTAAGACCAGCAAGTGATACAAGCGCCAAGTAAGTTTTGCTACCAAGAGCCGCATCATTTGCAATTTGTAATGGTTGTGGAGCCAGAACAGCCGTATCAAAGTTGTCATATGCAATGATAGAAGAACTTGCAATTGTATAACTTTGGGTAGCTTGCAAATTACTACTGTTGCCAGCAGCATCCGTAAAGGTTGCTTTTGCATCAACTGTCAAATCAGTATCAGCTACAAGCTGGCTACCAGGTACACCTATTGTCCATGTTCCACTTACTGGATCTACTACAGCTGTATAGTCTGTGCCATTAACGTTAACAACAACCGAAGTAATAGTTGCATCAGCAGGAATAGTCACCGTTCCAGTAATATTTACTGTTCCTGCAGTCTCAACCGGACTAAGGACGTTATCACCTGTAATCGGATTAATCGCAATTGCAGCTGTATTGATGTCTGGTGGCGTAGTATCCACAGTTACTGTGACATCAGTAGCATTATCGACATTGCCTTGTGCATCTACTGCTTGTGCATGGATAGTCACTGGGCCGTCTGCAGTTACTGCGATTGCTGCTGTGATATAACCATTGCTCAAGTCAGTTGCATTAACAGTGTAGTTAGTGCCGTTAACGTTTACGACAGTACCTACCGCTGCATCTGGACCTAATCCTACACGGGCATTAAAGCTACCGTCTGCGCCAAGTTCTGATGCATTGATGATGCCATCAATGTTTAAGTCATCCGGTACTGTGATCGCACTAATCAAATCAGCTGGTGTGGTATCTACAGTCACAGTGACATCTGTTGGGCTGCTGATATTACCTTGCGCATCCACTGCTTGGGCATGAATGGTGATTGGACCATCCGCTGTCACAGGAATGGCTGCAGTGATATAGCCATTGCCAAGGTCAGTCGCACTCACTGTGTAGTCAGTGCCGTTAACGTTTACGACAGTACCCACCGCCGCATCTGGGCCCAACGCTACACGCGCATTGAAGCTGCCGTCTGTACCCAATTCTGATGCATTGATAATGCCATCAGTGTTTAAGTCATCCGGTACTGTAATCGGACCAAGTAAGTTCGCTGGTAGCGTATCTACTGTCACGATGACATCTGCCGGGCTGCTGATATGACCTTGTGAATCTACTGCTTGGGCATGGATGGTAATTGGGCCATCCGCTGTCACAGGAATTGCTGCAGTGATATAGCCATTCGTCAAGTCAGTCGCATTGACAGTGTAGTCAGTGCCGTTAACGTTTACGACAGTGCCCACCACTGCATCCGGACCCAACGCAACACGGGCATCAAAGCTGCCGTCTGTGCCAAGTTCTGATGCATTGATAATACCGTCACTATTTAAGTCATCCGGTACTGTAATCGGGCCAAGCAAGTTCGCTGCTGCAGTATCTACAGTCACCACCGCACTGCCAGTGCCCACATTACCTGCAGGATCGGTTGCTGTCACAGTCACAGTGTGTGGACCATCGGTCAACACTGGAAGTGTATTGTCTGCAAGTGTCCAGCTACCATTGCCATTGTTCACCGCAGTATAGTCCACACCATTTACAGTCACCACAACTGTCGCAGTTGGATCGTTCACTGTACCTGTTAATTCAGGTGTACTGTCATTGGTGGTTACATCACTTAACGCAACTGTTGGTGCAGTAGCGTCTAAAGTTACCGTCACATCTGCTGGACTGCTGATATTACCTTGCGCATCCACTGCTTGGGCATGGATGGTGATTGGACCATCTGCTGTCACAGGAATTGCTGCGGTGATATAGCCATTGCCTAGGTCAGTTGCATTCACTGTGTAGTCAGTGCCGTTAACGTTTACGACAGTACCCACCGCTGCATCTGGACCCAACGCAACACGGGCATTAAAGCTACCGTCTGCGCCAAGTTCTGATGCATTGATGATGCCATCAATGTTTAAGTCATCTGGTACTGTGATCGCACCAAGTAGATTCGCTGGAGTTGTATCCACTGTCACAGTGACATCTGTTGGACTACTGATATTACCTTGTGCGTCCACGGCTTGGGCATGGATAGTGATTGCACCATCTGCTGTCACAGGAATCGCTGCGGTGATATAGCCATTCGTCAAGTCAGTTGCACTCACTGTGTAGTCAGTACCGTTAACGTTTACGACCGTACCCACCGCTGCATCCGGACCCAACGCGACACGGGCATTGAAGCTACCGTCTGCACCAAGTTCTGCTGCATTTATAACACCGTCACTGTTTAAGTCATCCGGTACTGTAATCGCACCAAGTAGGTTCGCTGGAGTTGTATCCACAGTCACAGTGACATCTGTTGGAGTACTGATATTACCTTGCGCATCCACCGCTTGTGCATGGATGGTAATCGACCCATCTGCTGTCACAGGAATCGCTGCGGTGATATAGCCATTCGTCAAGTCAGTTGCACTTACTGTGTAGTCAGTGCCGTTAACGTTTACGACAGTACCCACCGCTGCATCTGGACCTAACGCGACACGGGCATTGAAGCTACCGTCTGCACCAAGTTCTAATGCATTGATAATGCCATCAGCATTTAAGTCATCTGGTACTGTGATCGCACCAAGCAAGTTCGCTGGAGTTGTATCCACTGTCACAGTGACATCGGTAGGACTGCTGATATTACCTTGCGCATCCACTGCTTGTGCATGGATGGTAATTGCACCATCAGCAACCACTGGGATCACTGCGGTGATATAGCCATTCGTCAAGTCAGTTGCATTGACAGTGTAGTCAGTGCCGTTAACGTTTACGACCGTACCTACCGCTGCATCTGGACCCAACGCAACACGGGCATTGAAGCTATTGTCTACACCCAATTCTGATGCATTGATAATGCCGTCAGTATTTAAGTCATCCGGTACTGTAATCGCTCCAAGTAAGTTCGCTGGTAGCGTATCTACAGTTACAGTGACATCTGTTGGACTGCTGATATTACCTTGCGCATCCACTGCTTGTGCATGGATGGTAATTGCACCATCTGCTGTCACAGGAATTGTTGCGGTGATATAGCCATTGCCAAGGTCAGTCGCACTCACTGTGTAGTCAGTGCCGTTAACATTCACGACAGTACCCACCGCTGCGTCAGAACCCAACGCAACACGGGCATTGAAGCTATTGTCTGTACCCAATTCTGATGCATTGATAATGCCGTCAGTATTTAAGTCATCCGGTACTGTAATCGGGCCAAGTAAGTTCGCTGGTAGCGTATCTACTGTCACGATGACATCTGCCGGGCTGCTGATATGACCTTGTGAATCTACTGCTTGTGCATGGATGGTGATTGGACCATCTGCAGTTACAGGAATCGCTGCGGTGATATAGCCATTCGTCAAGTCAGTTGCACTTACTGTGTAGTCAGTGCCGTTAACGTTTACGACAGTGCCCACCACTGCATCCGGACCCAACGCAACACGGGCATTGAAGCTACCGTCTGTGCCAAGTTCTGATGCATTTATAACACCGTCACTGTTTAAGTCATCCGGTACTGTAATCGCACCAAGTAGGTTCGCTGCTGCAGTATCTACAGTCACTACCGCACTGGTTGTACTCACGTTACCTGCAGGGTCTGTTGCTGTCACAGTCACGGTATGTGGGCCATCGGTCAACACTGGAAGTGTATTGTCTGCAAGTGTCCAGGTACCGTTGCCATTATTAACCGCTGGATACTCCACACCATTTACAGTCACGACCACAGTCGCTGCTGGATCATTCACTGTACCGGTTAATTCAGGTGTGCTGTCATTGGTAGTTACATCACTTAACACAACTGTTGGCGCAGTAGTGTCTAAAGTTACCGTCACATCTGCTGGACTGCTGATATTACCTTGTGCATCCACCGCTTGTGCATGGATGGTGATTGGACCATCTGCTGTTACAGGAATTGCTGCGGTGATATAGCCATTGCCTAGGTCAGTTGCACTCACTGTGTAGTCAGTGCCGTTAACATTCACGACAGTACCCACCGCTGCATCTGGACCCAACGCAACACGGGCATCAAAGCTGCCGTCTATGCCAAGTTCTGCTGTATTGATGATGCCGTCAATGTTTAAGTCATCTGGTACTGTAATCGCACCAAGTAAGTTCGCCGGAGTCGTATCTACAGTTACTGTGACATCTGCCGGGCTGCTGATATGACCTTGTGAATCCACTGCTTGGGCATGGATGGTGATTGGGCCATCTGCTGTCACAGGAATCGCTGCGGTGATATAGCCATTCGTCAAGTCAGTTGCACTCACTGTGTAGTCAGTGCCGTTAACGTTCACGACAGTGCCCACCACTGCATCCGGACCCAACGCGACACGGGCATCAAAGCTGCCGTCTGCGCCAAGTTCTGCTGCATTGATGATGCCATCAATGTTTAAGTCATCCGGTACTGTAATCGCACCAAGTAGGTTCGCTGCTGCAGTATCTACAGTCACCACCGCACTAGTTGTACTCACATTACCTGCTGGGTCGGTTGCTGTCACAGTCACAGTATGTGGACCATCTGCCAATACTGGAAGTGTATTGTCTGCAAGGGTCCAGGTACCGTTGCCATTATTGACCGCTGGATACTCCACACCATTTACAGTCACCACAACAGTCGCTGTTGGATCGTTCACTGTACCGGTTAATGCAGGTGTACTGTCATTGGTGGTTACATCACTTAACGCAACTGTCGGTGCTGTCGTATCGATAGTCACCACTGCACCTGTTATCCCCACATTACCTGCAGGGTCGGTCGCTGTCACAGTTACGGTGTGTGGACCATCGGTCAACACTGGAAGTGTATTGTCTGCAAGTGTCCAGGTACCGTTGCCGTTATTGAGTGCTGGATAGTCCACCCCATCTACAGTCACCACCACAGTCGCAGTCGGATCATTCACTGTACCGGTTAATGCAGGTGTGCTGTCGTTGGTTAACACGTCACTCAAGGCAACGGTCGGTGCCAATGCATCTACAGTGCCTGTACCTGGTAATGATGGGTTACCTGCTGGGTCAGTCGCTGTTGCAGTCACTGTTTGACCATCAGTCAAGTCACCTGGGTTTGGCACTGTCCATTTACCATCAGGACCTGCAACTACAGTTGCTGTCGTACCGTCAGGGAAGCTCACAGTCACGGTTGATCCCGCTTCTGCTGTACCTGTCACTGGATCAGTCGCATTGATTGGATCAAGAACCGGTGCATTTGGTGCTGCCGTATCGACAGTCACGATGACATCTGCCGGGCTGCTGATATGGCCTTGTGAATCCACTGCTTGGGCATGGATGGTGATTGGGCCATCTGCTGTCACAGGAATCGCTGCGGTGATATAGCCATTCGTCAAGTCAGTTGCACTGACAGTGTAGTCAGTGCCGTTAACGTTTACGACAGTGCCCACCACTGCATCTGGACCCAACGCAACACGGGCATCAAAGCTGCCGTCTGCGCCAAGTTCTGCTGCATTGATGATGCCATCAATGTTTAAGTCATCAGGTACTGTAATCGCACCAA
>NZ_JBIUCP010000024.1:0-60495 GCF_044538765.1 Acinetobacter sp. ABJ-A23_2 | reverse complement strand
CACAAAATCATATTTTACCACCAACAAATTCTCCATATATAGAAATTCATTAAGAAATAATTAAAATAAAAATTAATTATTAACAATCGATAATTAAAATAAATTTAAGTAGGGAGTTCATACAAAATTTTTCACTTCTCCATAACGCCAAAGCCATAATCATAAGACCAAGTAGGTATTTCATCTCTATTGTAAGGTGTTAAAGATATACGGCAGCCTTGTTCACTGGCAATTTGGTACTCATAACAGTAATCTTTCATTTGTTGTGGATCGAGAGCTAACCATGCTTGTGGTTTAGCAGGAATTTCTTCGAACTTCACTTGATCCCATACCAAACCATATTTTGGATACTTTAAAGTTTTAGCCGCTTTTTCATCAAAACCATAAACTTGTTTTCTAACAATCAAGCTCTCAGCCCACTCAAACATATAAGTTTCTTGATAATTACGTTCTCGTAAAGGCGTTAAATTATAAATATTCTCAGTCATAATACTTGCATCTACATCCGCCCGAGAAAATAACTGCTCCCCTTGATCATTAAAATAATTTTGGCAAAAACTTCCTATTTGTTGGTCATCATGTTTTGCAAACAAACAATTTACTTGATCAAAACGCAATCGGGCATTAATGACTAATTGAGATTGATGATCCCACGGCAAAAGCTCTTTTAAATCTTGAGATGAATAAGTTGAAGTTACCGATGAACCATATCCTTCATAGCCAGGGTATATAAATACAGGGCGACGCTGTTTACTTTGTTGTTTAAGTTTTTCAATATCACGTCGTTCACAATAACGATAATTCCATTGTGGAATCATAATATTGGGTTGCTGTACTTTTTCTAACCGATGACGATTAACACGACCCGCTGTTTGTACAATTGACTGCACACTTGATGCATCAATAATAGCCCAATCAAAATCATGATCTCGTCCAACTTCCTCCACTGGTGTTGCAATCACAATAAATGGAATATTTAGAGAATTAGATTTTTGAATGAGGTCAATGATTTCATCATCTTGTTCGATCTGCTCATTACCAGTTTTTCTTTTTTTACCGTCTTTATGACGTGTTAAAAGCTGATCTAAACGTTGCTCTTTATAAAATCTTGAAATAAGCCAGTCGTTTGCATGATAACAAGCAACATTTGCCTCAGGTAAATGATCTGATAAAAATTGGGCAAGTCGAATTGCATGTTTAATATTGGCAACCCGTATAAGCCCCAAAGAAATTTTCTTTTCGGTCTTTTTAAAATTCCATGCATGCTCTTGATGAAGTTGCTTTACTCCTTCCAATACAGACTGTTTCCACGATAAAACTGTAGTTTCAGGTAATGAAAGCAACTGAGCCTGTCGATGGGTAGGCTTAGAGAGCAAGTGAACTTGTAAATCATCTAAATGCTTTTGGTAGTTTGTATTAAATTCTGATTTTTGATTTGATCGTTCTAACCAAACCTGCGGTTTAAGCTCATTATCAATAATCGCAATGATTGATTTTTTCTCGGTACCATAAAGGGCTGCCCGCATCTGTATACCCGACTCAAAAGCCCGATGAATTGTTTTGGCAACTGTAAGTGATAAGGTTGCTGACGAACAAATAACATTTCGACCATACATTGCAGCTAACTGGACTAAGCGCAAAACAGCGATCAATGCTTTAGGTTCATAGCCATCAACTTCATCTAAAATCAAATCACTACTCATCATTCTGAGTAATGCTTTAACATGATGTCCTTGTCTATGTGGTTCACCCGCTGCAATCAGATAATCAATGGTTGAAACTAATAATGGCGAAGCGAGGATTGTTGTTTCTTTTTGATCTAAAACTTTACGTCCATTTTTTTCAACCGTAAATAATGGATGTAACCACTCAGGTAAATCGCAGTCCTCACCCCAAGCATCAAAAATAGGTTCTGGATGATTTTCATCTTCATCAACAAACTCAATTTTCTCTTTACTTTGATCGAATAAAGTCTGAGTAACAGTATCTCCAATAATCACGGCGATTTCATCTTCCGCTAGATTCATCGATGTTTTAAGTGCGTGCCCAGTTTGCAAAGTTAGAGAACGCAAATTAAGAGCAATCGACATTCTTGGGTCATCTGGTCGTAAAGTACAGGCAGCTCGCAAATTCATACGGGTTTTACCACTTCCTGTCCCTGCAATATTGAATACCAATGCCGGTGTTTCAGGGTGCTTCTGTATATTTTTTTGCAACGCATTTGCTGCAATATTTTGCCATTGGAAACGCGGGTGAGTTGTTGGCTGGCAAATATATTCAACTGTTTGCTCAGATAGACCAGATAAACTCAAATCAGTCATCATTTGAACTGCAATGCGTGAAGCCCGATCTCCGACTTGGTGTAAGTGCCATTCTAGTGGCTGATCTTGTAATTTGGCTTTTTTGTCTTGGTCTATAGTTTTAAGCTTTGTATTTGCAAATAACGATACATTTTCAGGTTTTTGCAAAGAATACTGTTGAGCAGAGACAATATGATCGGCATGAATCAGTGCTGCACGTGAATGTAGTGCTAAGGCTTTCCAATACAAAAGCTGATCTGTTTTTTGTTCTGGTATTAATGCAGTTAAACGCTGCATACGTTTTTGATGGCTTTTAAAAATAGAGTCTGGCAATTCACCAGCACAGGTAATTTGTTCACGACTTGGAACTAATGTACGAACATGATTTTCATAGTGAGGTAAGGCTAATGGATCATTTTTTAAAGTTTCTTCAACTCCTAATAAACCATGATGTGTAACAACTAAATAATCGACTGCTTCTAATTCGTTTTGGATTCCCTGTTCAATTTCTTGTCGATCACCTAAAGTAAATTTATCTAAACCTTTATCTAAATTTTTCCAAGCAAGCTGCCAGTCCCATCCATTTTTTCGGAGTTGTTGTAATAGTTTTAAAGATAGCCATTCATGTCGAATGTCATCTCTAATTTTTTGTCCTGCCATTTCTGGACTTAATTTGTTCTGAAAATGTTGTGAAGCTTTACCAATATCATGCATGTCCCCTGCTGCACCTGCCAACAAGCTACTTACTTTGACCCACTCATCAAGCATGAGTAACTTTTGCTGTTTTTTAGTTGATGCAACTGGATATGCACCATCGTGTGCAAATTTATGTTTTGCTCCCACAACCCAAGCCAGCTTCATTCTTCGCACACCAAAATTAATATAAGCAGCTACCGCAGTTTGTCGGGTGGCTACTTTTTTTAATGCACTACGAATTTCTTTTAAGCCGTCCATTGTCATTGGTGCTTGCCAAGACAAATGTCCTGTACGAATAGCATAGCTATCCAAAATCGCTCGAGTTTTCTTTAAAGCTCTTTTTTCACAAGCCGAGATGAGAATGACGTGCATAGTTTATTGTTAAAGTTCAAATGTAATAAAAATATAATCTTTTGTTTTAAAAAGAGAAAGTTTTAATGACAGGATATAGTCCTAGAGCGACATCTCATGTCGTTTTGAAAGTATATTTTAGCTTATCTGTACTTAACAAATAGTTGCAAGTAGTTGTAGTCGTTTCTGTATAATAGCTTTTGTTCGCTACTGCGTAAGTAGTTGAGAAATTAATCTATAGATGTAGTTTCTTTTAATGAATGTTTGCCATTGCTTAAATGGATTTAGTTTGAATAATAAAGAAAAATGACACCTCCACAATAAAACTTAACCCTTAATATATAGATTTAGATTCTTTGAATCATTTTAAATTTAAAACTTGACATAGTAATTTAATACATTAATACTTAGATCAAGAAATAGGCATAAAAAAAGCAGATATTCAGCCCGCAAAAACTTCATATCTGCTCTAGTCCATTTCCACAGCGTTCAATTACTACGGAGGACTATCAAATGATAGCACAACATTTCAAATTTTTGTCTCATCCTGCTACACAGCAAAGCGTAGATCTACCTTCAATCATTGTGATTTGTGAGGAGTAAGAGCTATGTCTAAATTCATCATCAATCAAAATGTTCAAGCAAATGGCGATTATGAAGTTCATAACCTCACAACAGGTTGCTCTTTTATGCCATATCCTCAAAACAGAGTAGATTTGGGTGAACATTTGAATTGTTTTAGCGCAGTTTTAGCAGCAAAACAAAGATGGCCTAACGCTCGAATCAACGGATGTTATTACTGCTGTAATGCATGTCATACCAGCTAGAACTCTATTTAAAGCCGATATTTATGAATAAGGTCGGCTTTATTTAAATTAATTAACAGTCACTTTAATGTCCAAAACACTTGGCGACAATTTATGACGCCAAGTGTTTCTTCAACACTTTCATTTTTCAAATAATGTGTTAAAAATTGGCTAGATAACAAAAACGGGGAAGATAATGCCTGAACCACAAACTGATATTTTTATAAACGCTTTAGAAGAATCGGTACACTTTAGTTTAAAGACGATTAATTCCAATATTGAAAAAGGCGGGATTCGTTTAAGTAAACAACAAGCCCTTGATTTACCCTATCTTAGTGCTCGAACTTTATTAAATGAAGACTTCCTTATTCCAACCGATTATCAGGCAAATGCAGGTAAAACGGCTTCTATTTTTAAAGTCGTAAAAGCAGCCATGATTAATGATGATATCAGTTCAGAAGAAGCTGAGTTTCAACAACAAGTGGAACAGCTCAAGCCATCCATTTCATCTATTTTTAATGAGCCGTATCAAGCAGGTACAGAAAACATTGATATTCGTATGCGCCAGCTTTTAATTCCCAAAAATGGTGAATACGTTTCAGTAAGCCCACTTACTGCTGCTGGTGTAAATTATCTGGTGAACCAAGAAGTTGATACTGTAAATGAATTACGCAAAGAAAAAGACAGTGAGTTTAACCGCATTCAAACTGCTGTTTTTGGCATAGGCGGAGCCAATCCACAGAATGTGGGAAGCCTCGTTCGTTCAATGCAACGCCCTATTACAGTTGACGCTCCTCAAGCAAGTGAAAAAGTACGCCAAGCATTAGCGATTTTCTATAACGGATTTACGATACGTCTATCCCGCAAAATAAAACTGCTTAATGGAACTAAACGGGCAAAAGAAGCAATTAAAGAGTGGTCAGAAATTTTAAATCGCCAACTTGTTATTACTGCAACGAATACTATTCAAAATTGGCATGATCTCGAGATTTTCGCTCCTTCTACCAATCGGGATGTTCGAGACCAAGAAGTTGTTTTCCTGAATATCCTTGCTAAAGATGTATTAAGACAAGCGACTTTCCAAAAAAATATTTTAGAAGAAGCTGAAGCAATTCTACCAAGTATGGAAGAGATTGAGCGCCCTTCATTTTGGGTTCATCCGAGCCTTTCGTTTGTTTTACAAGGTTTGATTGATCCAGAACTAAGAGATGATAACTGGAGAATAAAGTTCTCAAATTATCTGGCTAGAAAAATTACCAATGAAACGTTTGATATAGAAATAAATAATGAAACTGTATCAATTAGCCTAGATAGTAATTCAGAAGGTTATATCGCCCGTCGCTTACGGGAGATTATTCGATGAGTCGTTATGTCGTTATTCCTCGTATGCGAGTACAAAATGCAAATATGCAAACCAATGGCGTTTTATTAGGTGGTGTGCCTTTGTTTGCAGCCAATATGTTTGCTCATCATTTGGCAAGACAATTAGGCACTCAAGAAGAAGGCATTATTTATATTCATCATGACCAACAACGTTTAGGTGGGCAAGCCTATGGCCGCTTTACGCCTGCTCAACGTCGTGGTGCCGTGTTTATTGGTAAAAAGGACTATTCTTCTAAAAATAAATATGCGTTGTCTTTACAACCAACCGCATCTTGTCATTTAGAGTTTAGCCTTGTTATCAAATTTTCTAGCTCTCGGATTAGTCCAGAAAAGCTAACAAATATACTGAAACGTAGCCGTTTTGCTGGCGGACAAATTATCGAGTTTTTAGAAATTACGACATATGCTGAAAATGAATTAGAAGCAGCTCTAAAGAAAATCAAAACTGGATTTGCCATTTTAGATCGACAAGATTTGCTTATTGAATATCAGCAGCGTAAACAAATTAATCGAGTTCAGGCATTTACCCAACTGTTGGCATTAAAAGCAGATGCGCTTAGAGCTTTCTTTAATGATCAAAATTTAAGTTGGATATCGGCAACTAATTTGGGGTACGCCCTACTTGAGCCACTCACAGACCAACGAGCTGGTATTCGCCAAGCACAAGATCAGGAAACGACAGCACATGCCTATGCAGAACCGCTTACCGGCATTGTTCAGTATTTTTCTTTAGGCGAGATTCTAAGGAAAAATACCGAGACTGAGGATGACACTTGGCATAACTTGCAAAAATTATTGTGGACCTACCACTGGCCGCAAGACGACATTTTTCTTTTAAAACAAAATTGTATCAATGCATAACTTACTTTTAAGCATAAGGATTTTTTCACATGACAATTTTTAAGAAATTACCGGGTAGCCTTTCTTTACAACGCGGTACAGTGGTGAGTGATGGGGCTTTTTTTAATTTATTTGAAGATGGTAAACAAGAGCCTTTACATGTGATGTATCACGGTATTCGAGGTACTCAAAACGTAGCAGGTAACAAAGAAAAAGGGGCTGCAACAGGTAATTCACTTGCTCGCGAAGTCACCAATATTCAGCTTACCGAATCTGCAAAATTACAACCTAAAGCCAAACTTTTGGTGAAATGGGACTTTCGTTTTATTGACTTGAGCTATGTACTGTTTGCAAGTGCTTCTAAAGCTGGTGCTGACAAAACTGAAGAATATAATTTCCGTCAAGCTTTCTTAAATTTTGTAAATCGCGCCAAAGAAAGCGATGGACTTAAAGAAGTTGTGCGTCGTTATGTACGTAATATTGTTAATGGCCGTTGGTTATGGCGTAATCGCATTGTCGCTGAAAGTATTACCATTCAAGTGACTGCTCAAGACTACCCTGAAACATTTAGCTTTGATGCACTTTCTTATAACCTTAAGAGTTTTGATCAACCATCTGAACAAGAACAAAAACTAGCAGATATTTTGTTAAAAGGAATTACTGGCGAATCCACAAGTGCAGCATTGCATATTGAAGCGATTGTTGACTTTGGAATGGGTGGTGTAGAAGTTTTCCCTTCTCAAAATTACTTAGAAGATAAACCAAAAGGTTTCTCTCGATCTTTATATCAATTAACACCGAAAAAGCCAGACCACAAAGCAAATGACAACCAATATCTAGGTCAAGCCGCATTACGTGACCAAAAAATAGGAAATGCTCTAAGAACAATTGACACTTGGTATCCACTATTTCAAGAAAACGATGAAAAGCCAATTGCAGTAGAGCCTAACGGTGCAAACCTAGAAGGACAGATTTTCTATCGCGTAGGTAAAGACAAAGTTTCTGCATTCGATATTTTAAAAGAAATTGATGAACTAGATGTAAACAGCGAAAAAGGGATGTTCCTGATTGCATGTTTAATTCGTGGTGGCGTGTACTCCGAGGGTGAATAATGATGGATGCCAATTACTATCTGGATATCCGTGTTATTGAATCATCAGATGATACGGATTTAAAACTTGGTCATATTCGTAATCAAATTTACACCGTCATTCATGGTGCATTTCGAAAACTACCTGCGCATTACGCTCTTGCGTTGGAGATATCCGATAAATTGAAAGCGAAGCAGGAACAGTTTGAAAAAAAACATGGTCGTTCAGCTAAACCTAACTTTGATATTTTGCGAATTTTTGCAGAAAAACAGGATGAGTTAGATGAGTTAATCGAGGCAATTAAAGGACACTGGAAAATTCGCGACTATACCGTTTTAGGTGCCGCAATTCCTGTTCCTACGGCCAAAATTTCTGGTTGGAAAAGTTATCGAAAGTTTCGTATTCCAACCCAAAAAGCTGAACGCACAAAGCTTTCTCATCAAAATGAACCTTTAAGAGATAGACGCTTAAAAACTGCAAAAGGAATGCCCTTCTTTCAGGTAGTCAGCAGTACAGGTCATGGTTTTACAGTCATTATTGATGTTCAGGAGAGTGAAAACGCGGGATACGGGCTGCCCGATAGCTATGGACTTGCCCGTAAGGAAAGTCCTTTTGCCCTACCCGTTTTTTAAGGAAATATAATATGAGTCAACTCCGTCAAGAACGCAGCCGCCCACTTATGCTTTCAAAGCGTGCCTGCGTATTTTATCTCGAAAGAGTTCGTGTCGTTTTAAAAGATGATCGAATTG
This sequence comes from Acinetobacter sp. ABJ-A23_2, assembly GCF_044538765.1. NCBI lineage: Bacteria > Pseudomonadati > Pseudomonadota > Gammaproteobacteria > Moraxellales > Moraxellaceae > Acinetobacter > Acinetobacter sp. ABJ-A23_2. The sequence goes on along the minus strand of NZ_JBIUCP010000024.1, from coordinate 52,279 downwards.
TTTACTTGACGGAGAACTCACAACCTGTCGAATATTTTTATAATATTCCCGAGAAAAACACAGCCTTTTTACTCCTTGGCAAAGGCAGTTCATTAACAGATGCGGCTGCCAGACGTTTAGCGGAATCTAATGTCATGGTTGGTTTTTGCGGTTCTGGTGGTTCCCCTTTATTTTCATCATTAGACTTAACATTTTTAGCGCCCCAAAGTGAATACCGTCCTACTGAATATATGCAAATTTGGATGAGAGCATGGTTAGAAGATGATGCACGTTTACTGATGGCAAAAATATTATTACTTGAACGTATTGCCCTCGTATCACAATCATGGAAAAAGAATTTTGATTTGATTCAATCTGGTATTTATATTGATGAAAATGCTTTAAACACGTTTAAACAAGATATTGATCGCTCCGAAAATCAACAAGAATTACTTGCAGCCGAAGGACGTTGGGCTAAAACGTTATACAAACAACTTGCTAAAGGCTTTGGAGTTGAATTTATTCGTGATGAAGGAAAAAACTCTCACGACACTATTGCTGATATAGCCAACAGCTACCTCGATCATGGAAACTATATTGCCTATGGCTATGCAGCAGTTGCTTTAAATGGAATGGGAATTAGCTTTGCCCTCCCTATTTTGCACGGTAAAACACGTCGTGGAGGTCTGGTCTTTGACCTAGCGGACCTAGTTAAAGATGCTTTTGTAATGCCACTCGCTTTTACATGTGCAGCAAAAGGATTAAATCAAAAAGAATTCCGAATGCAGCTTATTGAAACATGCCAAGACCAAGATATTTTAGATTATATGTTTAGCTTCATTACTGACACATGTAGTAAAATCAAATAAAATCATACAATTAACTTAAGTACCTCATAACGAAGTATTTTCACTCATTAAAAACTTATATAATTGATTTTAAGAGTTTTGTTTTAACTTAACTCTACTTGCTCATCGCATAGATGATTTAGAAAGATACGTGATGAATATTTCGTGCTGTTATGCGCTTGCTCATCGCATAGATGATTTAGAAAAAAAGCCACGCGCTTATGCAGAAGTTTATAACCTTGCTCATCGCATAGATGATTTAGAAATAATCATTGAAATCTAAGGTGGCTTCTACGACCTTGCTCATCGCATAGATGATTTAGAAATGAAAGTGAAATAGACAACTTCCTGAAAAGTACTTGCTCATCGCATAGATGATTTAGAAATAAACCAGACTTACCGCGTTCAAGTCCTTGTACTTGCTCATCGCATAGATGATTTAGAAATTCTTTGAGCATCTAATGTGAACCTTGTAATTCTTGCTCATCGCATAGATGATTTAGAAAAAGAAACGAACACCCCCGTAAATTCTATTATTCTTGCTCATCGCATAGATGATTTAGAAATTAACGTATCGGGAAATAAACAATGAACGAACCTTGCTCATCGCATAGATGATTTAGAAATATGCTGAAATCAGTATTGCAGGGACCTTAACCTTGCTCATCGCATAGATGATTTAGAAAACCATCATCTTTTGTGCTTCCAGAATGAAAAACTTGCTCATCGCATAGATGATTTAGAAATTTCATCATTAAAGATTGCAGCCATTCTTGTTCTTGCTCATCGCATAGATGATTTAGAAAACATGTGTTGCATGCTGAACAAATGGCTTTATCTTGCTCATCGCATAGATGATTTAGAAATTTTTAAGAGTTAGCTAAATGTATGTTTACTTCTTGCTCATCGCATAGATAATTTAGAAAATAATACAAGTGAGGGTAGGATTCATGCACATCTTGCTCATCGCATAGATGATTTAGAAAATGATTGAACCCGTATGATATTGCACCGCCGTCTTGCTCATCGCATAGATGATTTAGAAAATTCAATGTGAACTATTACGGCACTATTAGTGCTTGCTCATCGCATAGATGATTTAGAAAGGAAATAATTCGTTTAGTTTGATGGTCGTAAACTTGCTCATCGCATAGATGATTTAGAAAAATGTTATCGCCAGTAATCAGCCGCTTGGTCTCTTGCTCATCGCATAGATGATTTAGAAATTTAGGTGGGTCTAAGACTTCTAAAATCTGCTCTTGCTCATCGCATAGATGATTTAGAAACTATTAATGGAGAACGATAACCGCATGGCTCGCTTGCTCATCGCATAGATGATTTAGAAATTGGCGACAGTTATGCTGGGTCAGGTCGCGGTCTTGCTCATCGCATAGATGATTTAGAAAAATATAAATAAACCCAGCATCTAGTGGGTGGCCTTGCTCATCGCATAGATGATTTAGAAAAAGCCTCTTTAATGGCTTCGATAATGTATTTACTTGCTCATCGCATAGATGATTTAGAAAACCAAGACAGACGCTTATTAAGCTGGTCAATACTTGCTCATCGCATAGATGATTTAGAAATACTGGGCCACCAAGAACCCCTAGAAGTCGTGCTTGCTCATCGCATAGATGATTTAGAAAGCTGGGTAAAATCAATCGCTCAATGTCAGAAACTTGCTCATCGCATAGATGATTTAGAAAGTCCTTGGTCGATGCGACAAGCCAACAAAAGCCTTGCTCATCGCATAGATGATTTAGAAAGAGGTTCTTCCCATTGGTCACAATGCTGACTGCTTGCTCATCGCATAGATGATTTAGAAAAATATGCGGAGCGGCAGTAATAACACCATAAACTTGCTCATCGCATAGATGATTTAGAAATCAAGTTTTTTAATAGTTGCTTCGCCAAACTTCTTGCTCATCGCATAGATGATTTAGAAAAGAACTTTAATAGCAAAACCATACCTTTTAGCCTTGCTCATCGCATAGATGATTTAGAAATTTAAAAATAGTTGTGTTAGCTAAGTACTCAGCTTGCTCATCGCATAGATGATTTAGAAAAATCGAGCAAGATGGTTTTATTACTTTTAACTCTTGCTCATCGCATAGATGATTTAGAAATGAACCCGTTCGAAATTCGCAAGGCGAAGTTACTTGCTCATCGCATAGATGATTTAGAAAAATGGTACACAAGTTGCCACTACTCAAGACTTCTTGCTCATCGCATAGATGATTTAGAAATATAAAGCCGACAAATCAGATGAGGTTTGTTACTTGCTCATCGCATAGATGATTTAGAAAATTTGATCAAGCAGATCGCAGTCTTTGGCTCTCTTGCTCATCGCATAGATGATTTAGAAAAACACATACTTAAGATCATCAGGGCACTTCAACTTGCTCATCGCATAGATGATTTAGAAACAAATCAACACAGCAACAGTCAACATTCCGACCTTGCTCATCGCATAGATGATTTAGAAATCCGCGCCAGTACGCCAAAATGGTAGCTTTTTCTTGCTCATCGCATAGATGATTTAGAAACTGTGTAGCGTCTCCAATATCAGATACATTGACTTGCTCATCGCATAGATGATTTAGAAACAGCTAAGTCACCTGCCATATCATTCATTGCACTTGCTCATCGCATAGATGATTTAGAAATACTGCTCCGACCATATTCTTGATTTATAAAACTTGCTCATCGCATAGATGATTTAGAAAATTGCGATCAATGGCTTTTTGATGCCATTGCACTTGCTCATCGCATAGATGATTTAGAAAAATAACCATTTTTGATGGTACGAAAAGCATAACTTGCTCATCGCATAGATGATTTAGAAAACCAGGAGGAAGAGCAGCTTCAGATTCAAAACCTTGCTCATCGCATAGATGATTTAGAAATGAAGTAAATGAACTGCAAAATGCATTACGTCCTTGCTCATCGCATAGATGATTTAGAAAAAAACCGCCAGTATTATTTGGAACAATACCCACTTGCTCATCGCATAGATGATTTAGAAAAGCCAGCTTTTAACATCTGGCCAAGTACCTCCCTTGCTCATCGCATAGATGATTTAGAAAAAAATGCTGAAGTACTAGCTTCTGAAGCAATCCTTGCTCATCGCATAGATGATTTAGAAATATCTTGATTCTCTGGAGTAAAGTCCCAGTCTCTTGCTCATCGCATAGATGATTTAGAAATCTTGTGGTTAAAGGCAATGTCTGGCGTATACCTTGCTCATCGCATAGATGATTTAGAAATTTGCCGTCAACAAGCTTGAATCGGCCTTTTGCTTGCTCATCGCATAGATGATTTAGAAATTAAAGCATACGATGATGGTGTTGGGGTGTGGCTTGCTCATCGCATAGATGATTTAGAAATTTTAAGAATTTATGGGAAGGTCTATATCGATCTTGCTCATCGCATAGATGATTTAGAAATGAAAATGGTCGTACTGGACTTGTCATTCAATCTTGCTCATCGCATAGATGATTTAGAAATGAATTGCAAAAGCGCCGAATTTATCACAAGCCTTGCTCATCGCATAGATGATTTAGAAATATGACAGCAAACTTCTACAACTTTACTTTCACTTGCTCATCGCATAGATGATTTAGAAACATTGCGCGTACACCCCACATGTAACGTCCTGCTTGCTCATCGCATAGATGATTTAGAAAGATCGGAGAATAGAACGCGGGCAAATGATAGGCTTGCTCATCGCATAGATGATTTAGAAAAGAAGCTAAGGCAGCTTTTGAACAGCAGCAAACTTGCTCATCGCATAGATGATTTAGAAATGAAGGGTTGAAGTCGCTTGTAGCTGGTTTGGCTTGCTCATCGCATAGATGATTTAGAAATCACGGATAACAACTAAACAGAGTTTTTTCTGCTTGCTCATCGCATAGATGATTTAGAAATCTAGCCCCTGTTGGACTAATTGCATTAGGATCTTGCTCATCGCATAGATGATTTAGAAAACCACCAGTTGCTTGTCGGCCCACTTCAATTTCTTGCTCATCGCATAGATGATTTAGAAATCCATAACACAGACTGCATTCATAAACTGATCGTTGCTCATCGCGTAGATGATTTAGAAAGTATCAAGTTCTGCAAAGAAGCAGATGTTACTGTTGCTCATCGCATAGATGATTTAGAAAAATCGTCTTCATGCGACGACCTTCTTCAACATGTTGCTCATCGCACAGATGATTTAAAAAGCATACATTGCATAGTTGCTAGAAAATACGATGTTCATCATCGCACAGATGATTTAGAAAGCTCAGCCTATGAGTAAGGGAGTAGCAAATGTACTTCTCATCGCATAGATGATTTAGAAAATTCAATCTCTTAGCAGCTGTAGCCATGACCAGTTGCTCAGTGCGTAGATGATTTAATAATTTAAATCTTAAAAAGAAAAAACCCCGAAACTTACGTTTCAGGGCTTTTTCGAATCTTGGTGGAGATGGCGGGAGTTGAACCCGCGTCCGCCAGCACTACGCTCGAGAATACTACATGCTTAGATATCGTCTATTGTTTTAACACCAAGTGACCCGACGAACAGGGTACAAGGTGCGATCCTCTAAGTTTGGTATAAAGCCCCGAGGCTTGACTCTATACGGACTTGTGTGCGTGCGCTACGGTCGGGTTCCTAAACCACAAGTATTCTAGGAAGCGGACAAACTGCCCTTAGGCAGCTAGAGCGTAAGTTTCGTCGTTTGCGACTATTAAAATGCAAATTTTATTTACGAGAGAAAATGCGCTCTCGGCATGCATCTATGAGTTTCATCACCGGCGTCGAAGCCAATAACATCCCCATGAATGTCTGCACATCATAGCATAACTAAAATAAAATGCTGTGCATTTTATCAACACTCTGCTACTGATGAACATACTTACATAATTGAGTGCCTTTTGTTTTTTTCAAGGCCCCTTATAAAAAAAGCTGCCAAAAATGACAGCTTTTTTTTAAAGCCTGCTCTATAAAGCACCATTGCCTAACACGATCCCTTCACGGCGTGGGTCTACCCCACCTGCGTATTTACTTTGATTATTTATATTTACTTTCATAATCGTTGAAATACCACTGGTTTGCGCAGTGTTAGAGATGCCATGCCCTTTTGCTTTTAAGCCTTCAATTAGGTCAACTAAGGAAAGCTGTACATTCGAGCTATCCACATTGGTGTTTTTGCTATTGGTTGCGCCAAAGTTTACAAGCGAAGTGGCCTGCTGTGCATTTAAGTTCCAGTCCAATGCACCCACCAAAGTTTTAACCACATATTGAATGATGGTACCGCCACCTGGTGAACCTGTTGCCATATAAAACTCATCTGGCGTGGTGCCTTTAAACACTAAGGTTGGCGCCATAGTACTACGTGGGCGTTTGCCGCCTTCTACACGGTTAGCAACTGGTGCCCCAGTGCTGTCATAAGGGTTCGCGCTAAAGTCAGTTAATTGGTTCGACAGCAAGAACCCATCCACCATGTGGAATGAACCCATGCTCGATTCAACAGTCGATGTCATTGAAACCACATTGCCATAGGCATCTACTATCGTGAACTGAGTCGTGCCATGTTCAACAGTGGTGTCCACACCTGCCGCTGTATTGAAATTACCTGCTGGTGCTACGCCCATACTTTGGTTCGGGTTAATCAGTGCTGCACGCTGCTTCAAGTAATTTTTATCAATAAAACTTGGAATACCCTGTGCCGGCAAACGAACAAAGTCGGTATCTGCCACATATTTGTCACGGTCGGCGTAGGCCAAACGCTCTGCTTCAGATACTAAATGCACGCCCATCACATCCGGCACACCACCTTCATTTTCAGAATTTTTAGGTGGATACAGCGACATATCAAAGTTTTCTAAAATACCCAGTGTTTGCGCAACTGCAATTCCTCCCGAAGATGGAGGCGGCATGGTACAAACATAGTAACGGTCACGGTACGTCGTACAAATCGGGTCGCGTTTTTTCACCTGATAGTTCGATAAATCCTGCAAGGTCATCAAACTTGGGGTAATTGGAGTCCGTGCTGGGTCATCCCCCACCGTTTGGCCTGCTTTTGCCACAATGGCTTGCGCAATAGGCCCGGTGTGCAGTGCATTTGCCCCTTGTGAAGCAAGTGCTTCAAGCGTTCTGGCATAGGCTTTATTGGTCATGGTCTCACCGACTTTACGTGGTGATCCATCTGGGTAGAAATAGGTTGCCATTGCATTTGCATCGAGCGCTAAGCTGCTTGCATTACTTGTAATCGCATCTGCCAAACGTCCCGGTATACGGAAACCGTTGTCAGCCAAACCAATCGCTTCACCAAAAAGCTGGTTCCACTTAAGTTTGCCATGTTCTTGTTGCGCTTGTTCCAGTAAACGCATCACACCCGGCACACCAATCGAGCGACCACTACGGCGCGCACTTGGTACTGGTGCCAGTGAATTTGGGTCATATATATCTTGGCGAATTAAATAAAATTCGTTGGCTGCGGCTGGTGCGGTTTCGCGGCCATCATACGCCGTGACTTTCTTGGTTTTGGCATCGTAATACATCATAAAACCACTGCCGGCAATGGTACTCGACTGTGGCTCGACTAAACCAAGCACTGCTTGTACCGCAACGGCTGCATCGACTGCGCTACCGCCTGCTTTTAAAACATCACAACCTGCTTTTACCGCAAGTGGCGTATTTGCCACCACCATATATTTATCTGCGTATTTAACCGTGTTACCGAGTCTATAACCCGATGCACCCTCTGGCGCGGCGTGGTCACCATTTTGGTTTGAACCGACCACCACGCTTGAACCGTCTTGTGCCAGTTTGCTACAACTGGTCGGATCATTATCTACAATTAAATTGGGCGGGGTTGTATTTGAATCATCCTTGGGCTGATCTGACGAGGAGTCATCTCCACATCCTTGTAATAAACCGACTGCTAATAAACTACTGAACAAAAATGAATATCTTTTATTCACGTGATAACTCCAATATATACGCCTGCCTATCCATGCAATTGCCATGCAAGCTTCTTTGTTTTCAGGTCTTCAGTTTTTTAATCTTTGATAAAAATAAAGTTTTAATAATATTAAATGATTGAAGGCATTAATCCTGTGCCCTGTGTTATGCCTCCTTGCTTGATATCACACTCTTTTATAACTGATTTGCTCAACTCTGGCATGTTTTATTTCTTTAAATGTAGATGAAATCTGCTATTTATAAATTCACTCATTTTTTAGTAAGCCTAAAAAAAGCACCTCCGAAGAGATGCTTTTTTTTATGTTTAGTGAGAAGGCATGCCGCTGACCTGTTTGGGTTTTGGACACAGCCAAATCACTAATCCCGCAAAGACAAACACGATCGCAAACAGCAAAAATACATGGTTTGCCGACATGGTAATGGCTTCTTTATCGACAAGGTTAGAAATGATTCCTAAGGTCGAATCAGTCGTAAAACCATTTTGCAGAAGGTTGTTTTGTACTTCAGTTGGGTTCAGGTTTGATACCATTTCACTACGGGCAACTTTAGCGTGGTCGTCCCAGACTGTCACTGCAATTGAAGCACCAATCGCCCCTGCCATGGTTCTTAAGAAGTTCATGAGGCCCGCAGCAGATGCAATTTCTTGCTGGAGTACCGAACCAAGTGCGATGTTGGACAGTGGAATAAAGAAGAACGGTACAGCAAAACCTTGCAGGATTTGCGGCCAAGCCAGTGACATAAAGTCGGCATCTGTAGTCCAGAATGCCCGCATTAAGGTCACTATACCCAGTAAAATCAAACCAAAACTTGCAAGTGCTCGCGGGTCATGTTTGGTCGAGAGCTTTGCCACAATCGGTGACATGGTCAAACTACCAAAGCCCATGGTTGCGGTTAAATAACCGGCCCACGTCGCGGTATAGGAAAGGTTCATTTGCAGCCACTGCGGTATCAATACAATACTGCCAAAGAATGCGCCAAAGCCAAGTGACAAGGCCAGTACCGATATGGCAAAGCCCCTATGCCTAAAGACTTTGACATCTACCACGGGGTGCTTGTCGGTGAGTTCCCATATCAGGAACACCACAAAGCCAATGGCAGCAGTTAAGCCTAACACCACAATGCTGGTACTATTAAACCAGTCACGTTCATGCCCCAAGTCGAGCATAAGCTGTAGCGCACCAATCCAAAGTACCAACAGTCCTAAACCAACCGTATCAATTTTTAAAGAAATGGTTTCTGTTTCAGCTACTCTTAACAAGCGCATTGCTGCTAATACACAGACAATACCGACAGGTAAGTTAATAAAGAAGATCCAGTGCCAAGACAAGTTGTCACTAATCAGACCGCCTAAAATTGGTCCTAAAATTGGCCCCACGACGGTAGTCATTGCCCATAGCCCCATCGCCTGTGCATGTTTTTCCTGAGGGAAAATACGCATAAGCAAGGTTTGGCTGAGTGGCATAAGTGGACCACCACAAAGGCCCTGCCCAATACGGAAAAACACCAGCATTTCTAGTGATGTCGCCAAACCGCACAGGAAAGAAAAGACCGTAAAGCCAATTAAACCAAAAATAAAGACCCGAACCGTTCCAAAGCGACCAGCAAGCCAGCCTGTTAAAGGTACACAAATCGCTTCTGCAACTGCATAGGACGTAACAACCCATGTCCCTTGTGTACTTGAAACAGCAAGGTTACCGGTAATATGTGGTACAGAGACGTTGGCAATGGTCGTATCAAGCACGACCATAAAGTTCGACAAGGCAATAACAAACGCTGCCAGTAGTAAACGGCCACCGCTTAACTCGGCAAAAGGTGTTTGCGTTTTCATAAGCGTTTACTTCGCAGATAAGTCGACTTTTGCTTCCATCGACAAGCCAACACGCAGTGGGTGTTCAGCAAGTTCTTTCGGGTCAAGTGCAATACGAACCGGTAAGCGTTGAACCACTTTAATCCAGTTACCTGTTGCGTTTTGAGCCGGAATTAAGGCAAAGGCAGAGCCTGTACCACCAGAGAAGCCTACCACTTTGCCATGGTATTCAACGTCATCACCGTATAAATCTGAAGTCAGTGTCACTGGTTGACCTGGACGGACTTTTTTCAACTGACTTTCTTTAAAGTTAGCGTCTACATATAACTCATTCAGCGGCACAATCATCATCATGCTGGCACCCGGTGCAACGCGTTGACCCACTTGAATATTACGACGGGTAATGACACCATCGACTGGGGCACGAATTACGGTACGTTCTAAGTCAAGCTGAGCTTGTTCAACATGGGCTTGTGCAACTTGTACATCCGGAGTCGATGTTTCGCTTACACCCTGAATTAAGGCTTCATTTGCAGCTAAAGTACTTTCAGCAGCTTTACGGCTTGAAGACGCTTGCGCTAAACCAGCTTTGGCAAGCTCTAGCCCTGCTTTAGCTGTTTCAACCGCACTTTGTGCTTTAGTCAGTTCTTCTTTAGACACTGCACCAGAAGCAGCAAGCTGCGCACGGCGGTTGAGTTCTAAAGCTGCTTTGTCGTAGTCGGCCTGTGCTTGTGCAACTTGTGCTTTGGCACTGTTAATTTCGTCAGCACGCACCACAACTTGAGAGTTTAAAGAACTACTGTTTGCCGCAGTCTGTTTGTATTGGCGTTTTGCTTTAGCAAGTTCAGCCTCAGCTTGAGCCAATGCAATTTTGGCATCACGGTCATCAATACGAACCAGCACATCACCCCGATGTACTGTTTGAGTATCATTTACCAAAACCTGAGCGACCTGACCGCTCACCATTGAGGTAATTTGCGCGGTTTCTGCACCGACATAAGCATTATCTGTACTCACCGAGTGATTTAAAAATAATGCCCAAATTGCATATAAAATAGCGGCGATCAATAAAATCAGCGCAAAAAAACCAAGAAATTTTTTGCGCTTGTTTTGGTTGTTGTCATCCGAGGCAGATGTTGTTGGCACTGTTTCTTGTACATTGCTTTGTGCATCAGTCATGGTATGTTCCTAAAGATGAGTTGGCTTTGCCATCAATCTCGCACTACACCTTGTTATAGAGTTTTTATTATTCTATGAACAAGACATATCGCATTGTCAAAGCAGTCAATTTTAACGCTAAAACCTCATGATATGAGAATAAAAAAATATAACTCATGCGTTCGTTCTAATTAAATTAATGTTTATCTCAAGATTTTTATGAAAATTCCAGCTTTTCAAGCACTAAAAAAAGCGCACATGGCGCTTTTAAATAGTTCAATTCATCGCCTAATAGGCATATGAAGCGATACCCGCAGCGATGGCTTTATCTTCATCATTGACCATCGTCATACGCATAGTGCAGCCCTTACGACCTAAACGTAACACTTCCGCGCGTGCAATAAAATACTTACCGCGTCCCGGCGCCAAATAATCTACACGCATATCGACAGTTGCCAAGCGCGATACTTGCTTAATGGTTTCGGTTAAAGTTTCTGGAGTCGAACGGCGATAGAGATGTTCCATTGCCACAATTCCACCAATACTGTCGAGCAAAGTTGCAGCAACGCCGCCATGCAAAATCTGAAATGCCAGATTACCAATCAGATTGGGTTGCATCTCGATATAGCCTTCAATGTGACCATCTACCACACGCATAATCATTCCACTATGCTTAAAAAAAGGAGAGCTATTAAACGCCTTACATAACTGGCTGAGCACCACAGTTAGGTCAGTTTTTGCACCTAATTGTATGTTCCCCGTCCAATTTTTCTTTTCATCACTCATACGTTGCCTAAATTTAAAAGCATGATAAACACCCATAATTTTGTACAAATCCAGCATTATGGGGCTACAATACAGCAGTCGGTTGACAGTAATGGAATATCCGCCAACCTATCCTAGTGTAATACCGAACATCGAGATTGTTATGACTTATACGTTCAATCGTCCTGCATTTCCAGCTACTCGCATGCGCCGTATCCGTAAAAATGACCAGTTGCGTGCGATGGTCAGCGAAACACAGCTCACTACCAATCACTTGATTTATCCAGTATTTGTATTACCGGGACAAAATCAGACCCAAGATATTCCAAGTATGCCGAACATTCAGCGTTTGTCGGCAGATTTGTTACTGAAAAAAGCTGAAAGACTTCTAGAATTAGGCGTATCAAAACTGGCTCTTTTTCCAGTTACCCCGCAAGAAGATAAAAGTCTTACCGCAGAAGCTGCATGGCGTGAAGATGGTTTAGTACAAACTACCTGCCGTTTGCTTAAAAAAGAATTACCAGAAATGGTGTTAATCACTGATGGTGCTCTCGACCCATACACGACGCATGGTCAAGACGGCATTATTGATGAAACAGGCTATGTGCTCAATGACGAGACTGTAGAATGCTTGATTAAACAAGCCTTAAGTCACGCAGAAGCAGGTGCCGATGTCGTTGCACCAAGTGACATGATGGATGGCCGTATTGGCGCGATTCGCCAAGCTTTAGAAGCCAATGGCCACATCTATACCAACATCATGGCCTACTCTGCAAAATATGCATCTAGCTTCTATGGTCCGTTCCGTGATGCTGTTGGCTCTGCAACCAACCTAAAAGGTGGTAATAAATATAACTACCAGATGGACTTTGGTAATCGTGCCGAAGCTTTACACGAAGTTGCGCTAGATATTCAAGAAGGCGCCGACATGGTGATTGTAAAACCAGGCATGCCATATCTGGATGTAGTACGTGAAGTGAAAGATACCTTTGGTATTCCGACATTCATTTACCAAGTGAGTGGCGAATACGCAATGTTAGCGGGCGCAATTCAAAATGGCTGGTTATCAGATTCAGTCATTTTAGAATCACTCATGTGCTGCCGCCGTGCTGGTGCAGACGGGATCTGGACTTACTTTGCAGAAACCGCTGCCGAAAAACTCAAGGAAATGAACTAAGTTCGCAGAGAAAGGATAACACTGCATGCATATTGCAATCATTGGCGCGGGCATAAGTGGATTAATGTCTGCGCTGGAGTTGGTTGAACAAGGCTGTAAAGTCAGCATTTTTGATCAACAACAAGCGGGACAAGCAGCCTCTTGGGCTGGCGGAGGAATTCTCTCTCCGATGTACCCGTGGCGTTATGTGCATGCAGTGAACCAACTCGCTCAATTTGGCAAGGCCTCTTATCAAGCATGGAACCAAAAGCTCTACCCTGTTACAGGGATTGATTTTGAAATTCATGACACAGGCATGCTGATTTTTGATGAAGAAGATTTTGACATTGGACTTTCCTACGCCGAGCAGCATCAAGAACCGATGCAGCGCTGTGAATATTTACAGCGAGATGCGCTAGAACAAGTCAACCCGCATATTTCCGATCAGTTCCAAGAAGCGATTTATTTCCCTGAACTGTCTAATATCCGTAATCCACGCGTTTTACAGTCCCTGATTAGTTATTTAAAACAACATCCAAAAGTTGAATTTTTTGAGCACTCTGCTGTTAAAAAACTGATTCAACATGGCGACGTTATACAAGCCATACAAACCGAAGATGGTCGCAAACACACAGCAGATCATTTTGTAATAACTTCGGGCGCTTGGAGCCATTACTGGAACTCACAATTACAACTCGAAATTCCAGTCGAGCCTGTTCAAGGTCAAATGCTGTTATTTAAAACCCCTGCTCATTGGCTACCGACCATGTGTATGAATCGAGTGATGTATCTCATTCCACGTATGGACGGTCATATCGTGTGTGGGTCTAGCATGGCACATCGTGGTTTTGACACTTCTACCGACGAAACTACCCAGCACAACATTTTAGAAGCGTGTTTAGAAATGGTGCCTGAACTGGCCGATTTCCCGATTGTACAGCGCTGGGCAGGCCTCAGACCAAGTTCACCAAATGGTGTTCCCTACATTGGCAAAATGCCTGAAATAGATAACCTGTGGGCAAACTTTGGTCATTTTAGAAATGGGTTATGTATGGGCGCAGGCTCTGCACAATTGCTCCGTCAGCTTATGCTGGGTCAACCGACATTAGTGGATGCTAAAGCATATTCACCAGAGCGTTTGCAAAATAAAATCTTAGCCTGACGCAAGTACATTCTCTAAAGCCATTTTTAATTGAGGATAAGCAAACTCAAATCCTTCAGCTTGTAAGGCGGCGGGTTTAACGTATTGACCATTTAAGATCAATTGCGATTGCTCTCCCAACAAACAGCGAAAAACCGTGCTTGGCGCCGACAACAGTGGTTTCTTATTGAGTACCGCAGCAGCTTGCTCAACAAATACCCTTTGGGTCACATTTTCTGGTGCTACCACATTATGAATTTGAGTAGATTGGGGGTGTTTAAATATAAACTCGATGGCATTTAACACATCTTCAATGTGTACCCAAACTACAGGCTGACGCCCATGACCAATTTGCCCCACTAAATTGAGTCGAATAGGAAATAACATTTTAGGCAAAATGCCACCACCCTTACCAAACACTACGCCTAAGCGAATAATTTTAGTGTTTTGCTGAGCGTCTGCTAAAGCTGCTCGTTCCCACTCTTGGCAAAGTCGAGACATAAAAATAGGTTGTGGTGAGCTTTGTTCGGTGCACACCTCTGCCCACTTTTCTTGATCGTCTATACCGTAATAGCCAATCGCTGAACCAGAGACAATCACTTCGGGGAAAATTTGAGATTGCTGGAGCCACACATAAAGTTTTCGGGTCGTATTTACACGGCTTTCAATGAGTTGTTTTTTACGTGACTCAGTCCAGCGTTTCTCACCAATATTTGCCCCAGCCAAATTCACTACATAGTCAATTTGACGTGTCGAAATATCTTCAAACTTTTGTACCCACTGTAAGGCAGGATGGTCAGATTCCTTTCCAGCCTGCCGTGTCACAGCAATCACGTTATAATTTTTTTGTAATAGGAACTTAATTAAATGCGTTCCGATAAAACCACTGGCACCAGTGATTAATACATTCTTATTCATATTTCCTCCAAAACGAGGACAGCAGTTTTATTTCATTATATAAGGATCATTTAGATCTAATCTTAGCTGTTTTTGTAGTGTTCTATTGCACATTCAACATTTTGTCTGCCATTCGCTGTGCTTGTTTGCCATAGAACCAGTAAGTAATTAAGTAAAGTGGAATAGCTAACATTAAAATCATAATCACCATGATACTTAAGAACTGAGGCTGCTTGAGGTAAAGCATAAAGTTTTGCAAAATCTCAGGGTCTTGTCTTGAAAATAAAAACAGACCAAACAAAACACCACACAAGTTATAGCCCCAAAAAATTAGGGTAAAGCCTAAAGTAAATTTCTTTTTTTCTGGTACAGTCGGAGCACGGCGTTCTTTTTTTAAAAATCTAAACAAGACAAAAATCATTGCACCTAAATATGGAACGGCTGTTAAAATACCACCTACACTCGCTGGCAATAGTGCTGCAACAACGCCTACAATTAAGGTAAGTACGATGCATATAGCAAAAAACCAGAGAAAGTAAGAACGTAATTTGGTCATATTTTTGCCTAATTTATGGGTTCAAAAAATAATTATAAATTTTTTTCGATTTTTTTTCATTTTTCTGTCAACCAATCCTGATCTCTTGACGTTATATAGGGTAACAAGGTCGCAGCAACCGAATACTTCCTTTGCACGGCATCCGCAAAATTGTTTCGGTGACCTTTCATTACGACTCTTTCTTCCTTCGGATTAGGTTTTGTTAGCAGCCAAACCCTTGATGAAGTCTTTGACCGACGATTCTCTCATCACTCGAATCGTCGGTTTTTATTTTCTAGCACTTTCATTTTACGCTCAACATACACAATCGTTATTTCATAGCCATGAAAGTCATGCGTATACTTTTTACACCATAAAAATATGTTTTTAATAATATGAACAACATTGCCTATTTTGAAATCCAGTCTTCAAACCCTGCCCGCGATGCGCAGTTTTACCAAGCTGTGTTTGGTTGGCAATTTAAATTAGATCCAAACTTACCCATTGAATATTATCGTATAGAAACGCCGTCACTCATGGGTGGATTATTAAAGCGCCCTGCCGCCCAAACTCCGCCAATGGAATATGGCACCAATGCATTTACCTGCTCGGTTCAGGTCGAAAATTTCGATGAAGTGGCTGCAAAAATTTTAGAGCAAGGTGGTATTGTCGCGATGGATAAATTCGCCATTCCCGGTCGTGCTTGGCATGGCTACTTTGTCGATTTAGACTACAACGTTTTTGGTATTTTCCAAGTCGATGAAAATGCAGCTTAAAGATCTTATTTAACGACTCTATTTATTTTTAATGTATAGCCACCGCCTTGTTATCGGTGGCTATTTCATATTATTTATTCGGCAAAGCTAAAACTTGCTTCACATGTAATTGGGAAATTCACCGAATTGGCAATCATGCATTCGTGATGTGCTTCTTCATGTAGTTTTGCTGCAAGCTCTGGGTCAGCACCTTTTTCTAAAACAACCTCAGGCCTTAAAATAATTTGGGTAAAATGACCACGTTTAACTGGATCTGCATCTTCCATAAAACCAAGTGCATGATCGACATAACTCAACACATGAATATGATTGACTGCACACAGGTGTAAATACCAAAGCTTATGACAAGCTGAAGCAGAAGCCACCAATAAATCTTCTGGATTCCATCTGGTCACATCGCCCAAATAAGCAGGGTCTGATGAACCTTGAATAGTAACTTTTTGAGGATGTTGAATACTAAAATCGCGTTTATATGAACGATAAGATGAAGTACCTGTACCCGTATTGCCTTCCCACTGTATTTTTACTTCATATTTATGAATGGTCATTTTGTTCTCAAAGTTCATGGTTTAAGTCGATAGTAACAAAGCAGAGCTTAAGGAGACAAAATAATTCAGATTTCATTGCTGGCTTAAATAACGAGCACTTTAAAATGTCTTGATAAAATCTCCTGCCAATTTATGCTAACGTATCTGTGTTTATTTTGGCTTGATGTCTGTTTCTATGTCCGTACATTTTCTACATACTTCTGACTGGCATTTGGGGCAGTTTTTTTATAATCATTCACGCCACTACGAACACCAACAATTTTTAAGCTGGTTACTCACTCAAATTCAAGAAAAACAACCGCATGCCCTGCTCATTGCTGGCGATATTTTTGATGTCATTAACCCGGGTTCTCAAGCACAAAAACAACTCTACCAATTTTTAGCAGATGCACACCGTATTGCACCACACATGCAAACACTCATGATTGCGGGTAACCATGACTCAGGCTACCGTATTGAACAGGTCGAGCCACTATTAGAAAAATACAACGCAAAAACCGTGGGCGTGGTTCGCTGGAATGAAGACAAAACCCTAGACCTCGATCGACTACTTTTACCTATTTATAATCAAAATCAAGATATTGTAGCGTGGTGCCTTGCCTTGCCTTTTTTACGCTCGGCCGAAATTACGGGCTTTAATGAACATACCACTAACAGTAAAAATGCGATTGCCTATTTGCACCAGCAACTCATTGCAGAAGCCAAACGTCGTAAAACACCAGACCAAGCCCTTATTTTAATGTCGCATGCCCACATGCAAGGTGGAGAAACATCTGACTCTGAACGTCCAATTATTATTGGTAATGAAGAGGCACTTTCAACGACTTTATTTGAAGATGCTGTTGACTACGTGGCTTTAGGGCATCTACATAAACCACAAAAAGTGGGTCAGCCGCACATTCGTTATAGTGGCTCGCCAATTCCACTTTCTTTTAGTGAAATTAACTATAAACACCAAGTGGTTGAAGTCAAAATTGACCCAGCTCAAGAGACAGACAACCGTTTGCAATTTGAAGCTGTCGAAATTCCACGTTGCATACAATTGCACCGTATTCGTGGTGAATTAAACGAAGTGCTGCAACAACTCAAAGCATTGCCAAACGGTGTGATTGAGAATATTGACCACCGTGAATATGTCGATATTGAATATTATAGTTTAACGCCACCACAGCCGAATTTACGTCAGCAGTTTGAAGCGGCTCTACCACCTGACCGCTACCGTTTAGTACGTATTTCACGTCAATATGTGAATAAAGACACCACCGATTCAAATACCACTCAGCAAATCGCTCTTGAACCGCCAACACCAGAAAAACTCTTTCAAAATATCTGGGAAAAACAAGGTTACAGCGCCGATGATGCGGTCTTAAAAGATTTTCTGAGTCTGGTACAAGAAGCACAAAAAAATCTTGAAAATGATGCAACCCCTTAAGGATATGTCATGAAAATTTTATCCATTCGAATAAAAAATCTGGCATCTCTTTCTGATGAACACTTTATTGATTTTGAAAGCGCACCTCTGGCCCATGCAGGTCTCATTGCGATTGTGGGAAAAACTGGGGCTGGTAAGTCGACTATTTTAGATGCGATGTGTCTGGCCTTGTTTAATCGGGTTCCTCGCCTTAAAGACAGCGATGGCAAATTAAAAGATGTTGATGGTTCAGAGTTATTCACTAACTCACCTTTGACTGTATTACGCCGTGGTACAGGACATGGTTTTGCTGAGCTTTGCTTTATTGCACAAGATCAAAAACGCTATTTGGCACGTTGGGAAATTAAACGCGCCCGTGAAAACCCAAATGGTAAATTACAAAGTGTACAGCGCCACTTAAAATGCCTGACTGATGGTGTAGTGCTTGCCGACAAAGCCAAAGCAGTCGATGAAAAAGTTAAACAAATTACCCAACTTTCATTTGAACAGTTTACTCGTGCCGTATTACTTGCGCAGTCCGAAGTCACTGCATTTTTAAAAGCACGAGACAGCGAACGTGGTGAATTACTTGAGTACCTAACCAACTCCAGTATTTTTGCTAAAATTGGTGAACTGGCTTTTCGTAAAACAGCAGATATTGCAAAGCAGCGTAAACAGCTTGAAGAGTTCTTAGGCCACATTGAAATTTTGTCTGATGAAGAGATTGCTGCATTTACCGAGCAATATCAGCAAGCCGAGCAAAACCATCAACAGTTAGAACAACAAAAACATGTCTTAGACAAACAACAACAATGGTTTGAACGTAAAGCAAAACTTGAGCAAGAAGTTCAGGCTAAACAGCAACAGTTTCAAACCCAGCAAAATCATCATCAACAATTGGCTAGTGAACGTGAGCAATTAAAACGACTCGAAGTTTTCTCTGAAATACGCCCACAAGTTTTTCAGCAAGCTCAAAATTTACAAACACTACAACAACTTGAGCCACAAATTCAGCAAGCTCAGACCAAATTTAATGACCTGCTACAAGTTTTTGAAACGGAACAAAAACAATATCAACTTGCAGAAAAACAGCTCAAACACACGCTCGATTTTGAGCAACAGCATCAACATGCTTTAAATCAAGTTCGACAGTCCATTCAAGAACGCGCTTTTATTGCCGATGAATATAAAAAGTGCAAAGAAAAAAGAAACGTACTTGAGCAAAAACTCAGTCCACTGCACCAGCAGCAAAACACTGTGCAACAGCACATTTCACAGCTTGAGCAAAACCAAATTCATCTACAACAGCAGCTGATCCAGACTCAGCAATATGCTGTATTGGACAAAGGCCTTTCAGCACATCTACATCAGCTCGGGCAATTTATTCAAAATTACCAAGCAATTGAACAGCAGCTCGGAAACCCTACCCTTGCTCGCCAAAAGCTATCGGAAGCTAAAAGTGAACTTGAACAACTGACAGCTTCACACGGTACAGTTGAACAAATTGAGTTAAAGCTTGAACAGCAACGTAAAGACAAAGAACAAAAGCTTGCTCAAGTCACGCAGTTAGATCTTATTCAGCAAAAAATAAAAATTTATCATGAGCTATATGCTGAGCTTCAGCAATTCTCTGAAAAACAAACTCAAGTATCAGCCCAAGAGCAGCAACTTAAAACCGTTTGCCAGTTAGCTGAACAAGAATACCAAACAGCAAAAACTGAACGTGAAAAGTTACAGCACATTCTGCAACAGCAGCGTTTATTACACACCGAAAATATTGAGCAGTTACGGGCCAATCTTAAAGATGGCGAAGCTTGCTTAGTGTGTGGAAGCACACACCATCCCTACCGTGTTGATGACAGTGCAGTTTCCAAAGCTTTATTCGACTTGCAGCAACAGCAAGAGCAACAAGCTATTGCATTAGAGCAAACTAAATTTAATGCATGGCAAACCCAACAGCATGCACTTACTCAGTGCTGTGCCGAACTTGAACAGGTTCAGAAGTACTTAACTCAACTTCAAGTCAAACAAACAAACTTACAGCAAGAACTTGAGCAGCAATTCAGCCTCAATCAGTTACACATTGAGCTTAATCAAGCTCCTGAAAAAATCTTGCAAACACTTAATGAGCTTAGACAAGCTGCGCAAACTGTTTTAAGTTCATTTGACTCAGAAAACTTGCGTTTAACCCAAGCCATTAAACAACACAATCAGCTTGTTCAATCTATTCAGCGTAATGAAAGCTTGCTCAATACGGCACAGCAATGGCAACAACAAGTTCAACATATTGTTGAGTGTTTATCGGAAACTGAACAACACGCATGGCAGCAAGCAAGTAGCCAAATAGCTAAGCAAACTTGGACTATTCTTGATGCACGTGCGAAACAACTTGAGCAGCAAGAACAGCTTTCACAGCGTTTTGAACAACAGCAACAAGACCTTAAAATGTTAGCTGCTAACCTTGAGCAATTAACCAAGCAAATTGATGAGATCGATCAAAATCTCAAAGAGATTACACTTAAAGGCCAACAAAATAATGAAAAAGCGGTGTCACTCATTCAACAAATGACAGGCCATGGTGATATTAAACCGCACGAATGGTTAATTGAGCACGACGCTAAACGTCAGCAGCAACAAACGGCGTATCATGAAGCTAAACAACGCTTCGAACAAACTAGACAGCACTTTGAGCAGCAAAAACAAGCTCTCGATCAACTTAAACATCAACATCAACACACTGCGGGGCATCAGCAGCAGGTTGATGAGCAAATTCAAAACTGGTTAAAAGCCCACACTGATTTTCAAGCATCTGATCTTACAGGGCTCATGCCGATCAATTCCGCCCAAGAGCAAGACATTCGTAACCGTCTTAATCATGCCGAGCGTTTATTAAGTGAAGCTTCTTCTGCCCTAAAAACCATGCAAGAGCAATTGAGTGAGCATTTACAAACTCAGCCAGATATTGAGCATGAAAAGCTTGTGAGTCTCATTCAAGACAATATTGCAGAGCTTAAAGCCCAACTTGAAGCACGTGATCGACTGAAGCTTAAGCTCGAAGTACATCAGCAAAACCTTGCGAAGCAGCAACAATACGCCGAACAAATTCAAAACATTCAGCAAGAAGAACATCGCTGGAGCAAAATTTCAGGTTTGATTGGTGACGCTAAAGGTAAAGAGTTCCGTGACTATGCCCAGCAGTATCACCTCGATATTTTAGTCGAACATGCCAATCAACAACTGGCGATGCTATCGCAACGTTATACGCTAAAACGCCTAGATCAGTCCTTAAGTTTAGCGATTATTGACCATGACATGGATGGAGAAACCCGCTCGGTCGCATCTTTATCTGGCGGCGAGTCGTTCTTAACTGCCCTTGCCTTGTCTTTAGCGATTGCCAATATGGCCTCGGGCTCAATGAAAATTGAATCGCTGTTTATTGATGAAGGCTTTGGTACTTTAGATGCCTCATCTTTGCACATGGTGATGAATGCTTTAGACCAATTGCAAAATCAGGGACGCCAAGTCATTCTCATCTCACACATTCAAGAAATGCATGAGCGTATTCCTGTACAAATTCAGGTAAAACCACTCGGCGCGGGTGCAAGTACCATTGAAGTCGTAGGTTAATTTAATCTAGGTACTTATCTTAAATTTAATTGAATCTTATATAACAAAGGGGCGTATCATTTACGCCCCTTTTTTTCTTGTATGGTCTTGTACTAATTTTTTATTTTTAAAACATTAAAAATTAATTCACGCAGAGAACGACAATCGCAAAACCAATACAGTACAGACCAAACAAATGCCAACGGCCATGTTCTAACCATGAAGACAACCATTTCAATGCCAAAAGACCAGCACCAAAGCTAAAGCACATACCTAACAAGCTTGGAACCATCGAATGGAACACTTGTCCATGAGCTACGGTTTGTAAGCCTTGAGCGTGAACTAAACGATATAATTCTTTTAAAATCACTGCTGGTGTCAATACTACAGCCAACGCAAAACTGAACTCTTCAGCCTTTTGGCGAGATACACCTAAAAATAGCCCTGTAGAAATGGTTGCACCTGAACGTGAAAAACCACGGAAAGGTAAACATAACGCCTGCACTGCCCCAATAATAGAAGCACTACGCAAACTGATTTCACCCTGCTGACCACGATCTAAACGCGAAGATAAAATAATAAGTACACCTGCCGAAATTAGTGCAGCAGCCATTAATTTTGAGTTACTAAACAAATGCTCAATTTCGAAACTGCTCGCACCACCGAAAAACACATGTTTAATAATAGATTGGAGTGCTAAACCGAGCACGCCTGTAATGAACGTTGCCAAAATAATATAGAAGGCTTGTTTTTTGAAACTTTCCCAAGAAGAAAAATAGGTTTTTTTCCAAGATTTCCAAAAGTAGACGATCACTGCAAACATCGTACCTGTATGCAACATTACAAGTAAGAAGGTCATGTCAGGTGCAGATGGATCATACCCCATTAACTTTTCAGCTAAAATAACGTGTGCGGAACTAGAGACCGGCAATAATTCAGCAAAACCCTGAATGACTGCCAGAATGAAAACATGCAATAAATCCATACATTACGCACTCAAATATTAAAATATCTGGTTTATAAATGAGGAAAATTAAATTTAAATTAACTGATTACAGTTCCACCACAAAATATTTAACTAACCCGTAAAAGTTATTTTTTCTCAATCGGGTCACGCTTACCAAACAAAGCTGTACCTACACGGACCATGGTTGACCCTGCTGCAATTGCAGCATCTAAATCGCCCGACATTCCCATGCTTAATGTATCCCAGTCTTGCACATGAGCATGTTGCCCTTTCACCTCATCAAATAGCTTTTTAGCATCAGCGAAAGCAGCGGTATTGTCCGGTGCGGGAATTACCATTAAGCCACGTAGTTTAATTTTCGGCAGTTGGCTAATTTGAGCAACCAATTCAGCAACTTCTTCCGGCGCACAGCCATCTTTACTGTCTTGGCCATCAATATTCACTTGCAAACAAATATTAAGTGCAGCTTGGTCATCATCACGCTGGTTAGACAATCGCTCTGCAATAATCAAACGGTCTACACCATGTACCCAATCAAATTTTTCAGCTAAATGCTTAGTTTTATTACGTTGAACATGTCCAATAAAATGCCATTCAATGTCTAAGTCATGTAGAGCTTCAATTTTGTCCAAAGCTTCTTGTAAATAATTTTCTCCGAATGCCCTTTGCCCTGCTGCATACATTTCACGCAATCTTTCACTTGGATGTGTTTTTGATACGGCTAAAAGTTGTACAGTTTCAGGCGCACGCTGAGCATGTTCACAAGCAGTTCTGATTTGCTGTAATACGTGCTGTCGCGCATCTTGCAGGTAATTCATTGACAAGGTTCTCATTTTCAAAAAACTTTTTTGCTTTTCACCTAAAGCGAGGTGTTGGTAAGCCTCGGTGAAAGCCGTATATTATTCTACAAAATAATGACATATTTTGATTTACTTGGGGAAATTATGGATATTACAGAGCTACTCGCCTTCTCTGTGAAAAATGGCGCATCCGATTTACACTTATCTGCTGGCATGCCACCAATGATTCGTGTCGATGGTGAAGTTCGTCGTATTAACTTACCAGCCTTAGAACATAAAGATGTCCACCGCCTTGTTTATGACATCATGAACGATAAACAGCGCCGTGACTATGAAGAAAAACTTGAAACTGACTTTTCTTTTGAAGTACCTAATGTTGCACGTTTCCGTGTGAATGCATTTAACCAAAACCGTGGTGCTGGCGCAGTATTTCGTACCATTCCATCTAAAGTACTTACTATGGAAGATTTAGGCTTAGGTCAAATCTTTAAGGATATTTGTGATTATCCTCGCGGGATTGTCCTAGTTACAGGTCCAACAGGTTCGGGTAAATCAACCACGCTTGCAGCGATGATGGACTATATTAATGAAAACCGTTATGACCATATTTTAACGGTTGAAGATCCAATCGAATTTGTACATCAGTCAAAGAAATGCCTGATTAACCAACGTGAAGTACACCGTGATACACATGGCTTTAATGAAGCACTTCGCTCAGCACTGCGTGAAGACCCTGATATTATTTTGGTCGGTGAGATGCGTGACCTTGAAACGATTCGTTTAGCTCTTACAGCTGCCGAAACAGGTCACTTAGTATTTGGTACACTTCACACCACATCAGCCGCGAAAACCATTGACCGTGTAATTGACGTATTCCCTGCCGAAGAAAAAGACATGGTACGTGCCATGCTGTCTGAATCTTTGCAAGCTGTTATTTCACAAACCCTGCTTAAAAAGAACGGCGGCGGTCGTGTGGCAGCACATGAAATCATGATTGGTATTCCTGCCATTCGTAACTTAATTCGTGAAAACAAAGTCGCACAAATGTATTCAGCCATTCAGACGGGTGCCAACCATGGTATGACGACCCTCGACCAAAGCTTAAAAAACTTGGTGTCTCGTGGTGTAATTAGCCCGCAAACGGCGCGTACAGCGGCGAAACAGCCTGAATCATTCCTATAAAAATAACAAAACAGCGAGAATACAATTATGGATTTTAATGACTTGCTCAACCTGATGGTTGAGAAAAAATCATCGGATCTTTTTATTACAGATGGCGTTTCACCATCAATGAAGATTAACGGGCAAATTGTTCCAATTTCAAAAAATAGTCTTTCAGGCGAAGTAATTGGTCAACTCTTACATTCCATCATGAGTGACAAACAGCGTAAAGAATTTGCAGAAACTCGTGAATGTAACTTTGCCATTATGAACCGCGATAAAACGGCGCGTTTTCGTGTGAGTGCTTTTCAGCAACGCGATATGCCGGGCATGGTTCTACGTCGAATTGAAACTAAAATTCCTTCGATTGATGACTTACAGTTGCCGACTGTGCTTAAAGATTTATCGATGACCAAACGCGGCATTATTATTTTCGTAGGTGCAACAGGTACAGGTAAATCGACTTCATTGGCTTCAATGATCAGCCATCGTAACCATAACTCTAAAGGCCATATCATTACCATTGAAGACCCGATTGAGTTTATTCACGAACATGCAGGCTGCATTATTACTCAACGTGAAGTCGGTATTGATACTGACTCATTCGAAATTGCTTTAAAAAACACGTTACGACAAGCACCCGATGTCATCTTAATTGGAGAGATCCGTTCTCGTGAAGTGATGGACTACGCAATTGGCTTTGCTGAAACAGGTCACCTTGTATTAGCTACCATGCACGCCAACAATGCCAACCAAGCGCTCGACCGTATTATCCACTTCTTCGAAAGTGACCGACATAGCCAGCTCTACATGGACTTGTCGCTTAACTTAAAAGCCATGATTGCTCAGCAGCTTATTCCAACGCCGGATGGTAATTCACGTCGTGCAGCGATTGAGATTTTAATTAACTCACCATTAATTTCAGACTATATCCGTAAAGGCGAAATTCATGAAATTAAAGATTTAATGAAACGCTCACGTGAACTGGGTATGCAGACCTTTGACCAAGCTTTATTTGATTTATATAAAGCAGGCCAAATTACTTATAAAGATGCCCTTAAGCATGCCGACTCACCAAACGATTTACGTTTAACGATTAAGCTTGCAAATGAAGGCCCTGATCAAATTACAGACGAAAAACAGCATTTAACTTTTGACCGTCAGTAATTTCTTCATAAAAAAAGGAAGGTTAAACGTAACCTTCCTTTTTTATTTGTTTTCTTTATGTGAAAACGATTATTTCTTGCGCAGTGCATCCTGACATTCAGGTTCATTACAGTAACCATAGAGATTTAATGAGTGACCTGTTAAGGTGAACCCATGTTGTTCTGCTACAGAATGCTGTTCTTTCTCGATAACATCATTAGTAAATTCAATAACTTTGTTACAGTTTTGGCAAACCAAGTGATCATGGTGATCTTCTTGCATAATTTCGAAAACAGAATGGTTATTTTCAAAATGATGACGTTGAATAATGCCCGCAGCTTCAAATTGTGTTAACACACGGTAAACTGTCGCAAGTCCGACATCTTCCCCTTGCTCTAACAAAGTCTTGTAAATATCTTCAGCGCTAAGATGATGCTGTTTTGAATTTTCTAATAATTCCAAAATCTTAATTCGTGGAAGGGTAACTTTAAGTCCAGCTTTGCGCAAATCTTGATTGGAAATAGGCATGAAAAAAGGTCTCTCAACAAATCTCAAGTTGGAATAGGCAATAGAATTTATATGAAGTATGATCTATCCTTTGATCAAATGCATCATAATTTATTGGGATAGTGTAGCAAAATGCAAAAACTCGTGCTGACGTTATTCGTCACTTCACTCCTAGCTGGTTGTTCAATCTTTGGTGTATATAAGGTTGATATTCCTCAAGGGACTCCATTGACTAAAGCTCAAGCCTCTCAAGTACAAGTCGGCATGAATTTCCAGCAAGTGCGCTTTTTGCTTGGTAGCCCAACAGTGACTGATCCCCTCAATCCACAACGTTGGGACTATATCTACAACTATATCCCGGGAACATATGCTAAAAAAGCGAAAATCCCCGCAGCACATGGTCAGCATTTAAAAATTTACTTTGATGGAACTGGAACTGTAACTAAAATTGAAGGTTTAGAGACTATTCCAGAATCGCAACCAGGTTTACCTGCTTCTAAAGAAGCGATCTTAACTGCCCCACCACTATAATCGTTTTTTCTAATAAAAAGAAACCCCTCAAGTGAAAAAACTTGAGGGGTTTTGCTTATTGAGCTGATTGCTTAAAGCGATTGCCTTTAATGTATCTGCCTACAGGATTCTTCGCGGCACGTTTCCGGCGAATGTCTTTTGGATTAATCGTTAAAGGTCTATAAACCTCAACTCGATCACCCGCATGTAGTACTGCATCAGCTTCTACTTTTACACCAAAAACACCAAGCTGAAGTGGTTCAGGCAAATCAACTTGACTTGATAAACAACTGACTTGAACTGCCTGTGAAGCAGTCATTCCCTGTTCAAATGGAACAGAGATTAGAAACTGTTGCTCTGGCGCCGCAAATGCCACCCAAACTTGTTGAATGCGTTCCATTAGATACTTTGCCCAATTACACCAATCATTGCCACAATAATTGAAAGTGGTAATACAATACGTACAGCAATACGCCATAAATTATAGAAAAGCTCATTGCTGAAATTCATTGATTTACGTAAGTGACTAATTTTCATAATCCAACCTGCAAAAATTGCATAGATCAAACTAATGAGTAAGCCCCAAAGCATAAGAACAAGCGTAAATAAGTGATGAAGTTCAGGCACCGCCCAAACTGCAATCGCAACAACAAGAATTACCCATTGTAAAACAGGCATAAGCTGACGCTGAGCAAGTTGCTCTCTTGCCAATTGCACAAATAACGCTGATGTCATCACACCTGTAAATATCCACGTAAGGACAGGTAATTGAGCTTGAAGCGAGAAGAAACCAAAAGCAATTACAGCAATGAGTTGAGCCAACCAAATTGGAAGAACAGTTTTAGTTGCACCTTCTTGAGTCTGAACAGTGCCGACACTATTTTGCCAGTAAAGTCCTAAACCTAAACCACTCGCTACAAGCGCAAGTACGGTTGCATTACCCCACTCTTTAAACTCTACATTGGTCCAATGCCAAGGCTGCAAAGTCGTACCCATCATGTTTGCTAACACAATAGAAGCGATTACCCCTAAGGTCATTAACAAAACAAGAATTTGACGAGGAATAAATGATAAGACCAAGGCAGTAACTGCAAGGCCTGCAAAAATGATTTGACCTGAAATGCTTGGAGCAAACTGCGCAACTAATATATTGCTTGCGGTGCTCAGCACATTACCCGCCAAGAAAGGAATAAAAACAACAGCAAGCCAACCAACCACGCGCCATTTAGGCGAGCTATCTGCTTCACGAGTTAAACTCGATAACGCATTTAAAGCGGTTGTTTTAGATCGTTTTGCTAAAGCAATTTCCAAATAACAAACTGGTAATGCCAATAACAACATTGTGCCAAACCACAATAACCAGAAATCGAGCTGACGATCAATCTGGATGCCCATGGTTGGTGCCAAAGTGGCCATGATGACAAAAGATAAGCAAAACGCCATAAGAGGCGATAACCAACGTGACATAGGTATGTCCTGCATTATGCATTCCTTGAAAAAGTCTTTAGATATTTTGCCCGTCTCATGCATGAAAATCAAAGTTTGCGCCATAAAAAAAGCAAACCACCGAAACGATAGTTTGCCGCGCTAACTGTATATTAGAGTTTTTCGACTTAAAGTTATGAGAAAAAACGGGCGAACCAATTCTTTCCTTTCTTCTTTTCTTTTTCTCTAATAATCCCCATCATATTTTCTTTTACTGCCCCCACATAATCAGCATCATCATGTTGAATATGATTAATTAACCATTTAGCCAAAATCTCTTGTAATTCAGCTTCAATTGTATGTCCCATTTCAAAACGTTCACGATATAACTCTATTTTCTTAATAAACAAGTCATGTACACGTTTATGCGGTACTCTATATTTATAATCAGCTTCTTCTTGCAAACTTTCTTCAAAGGTAAAATGTGACTGCGTATAATCGATAATATTATCTAAAACATCCTTAATACGACGTCTATCCTCATCATCTTTTACATCATCAATCTCATTAATATAATCAAGTATTCGTTTGTGTTGCTCATCAATAACATCAATACCCGTATTATATTCTGAAGCCCATTTCATTTTCATACACCACCCCCAATGATGTTCAATGACTGTTGCATAAGCCGCATCTTATCTTTAAAGGGTATAAATAAAAACAAACCTATTTCGTCGGCTTTATATAAATAAAAATAGATAATGAATTAAGTTTTTGATTTTTAAAAAATTAATTAATATTAACCAACTAAAACAATAAAGTATTTTTTAAACAAAATACTTTATTATTAATTAAGTAAATATATATATTAATTAAGCATTTACACTCATTTACTTAAAAATTAATATTGGTCTGCCCGAGTAATACGTTTAAGTTCAGGGTTTTTCTCTTCACGTATTAATCTTTCAACATGTGTTATTGATTTTTTTATAGGCTGACCATGTTGAAATAAAATCATTTCACCGGGTTGATAAGCTGTCCAAGTTTCATTATGTGTTAAAGGCTCAGTAGTAATTACTGCCACACGATCTTCAGGAGTAGTTACCTGACTAAAATCAACTTCGACATCTAAATCAATTAAATGTGCATTATTAAATGGATATTCACGAACTAACCAATGTAATTTAGTAATGGCATAACTAAATAAAGCTTTACCATTAGATAAACAGAAATTAAATGTGCCATATTCTGCAATTTGCGGAGAAATTTTTTCTAACACTTCAAATATCTGCTCAAGACTTGGCTCTTCATAACCAAATACTTCTACGAGCTGGTCGAGTAAATAACAAAATGCTCTTTCGCTATCTGTATTTCCTACAGGTGTAAAACGCCCGCTCAAAGGTGGATTAAAATCATGTAAATCGCCATTATGGGCAAAAATCCAATGACGTCCCCACAACTCACGAATAAAAGGATGTGAGTTCTCAAGCGTGATTTTGCCTTGGGTCGCCTTACGAATATGGGCGATTACATTACGCGATTTGATGGGATAATTACGAATAAGATCAGCTATTGGAGATTCAACCGCAGACTGGTTGTCTACAAATAAACGGCATGCCTTGTCTTCAAAAAAGGCTATACCAAAACCATCACTATGGTCAGAGGTAATTCCTGCGCGCTGTGAAAAACCACGGAAAGAAAAAGTGATATCCGTTGGTGTTGCACAATTCATTCCTAATAGCTGGCACATATTGTTCTAAACTTTTCGCTTCATTACCTCATACATACTATTGTGCATGAGAGTAAAATAGCTTGTAAATCCCAATATGCGCTCGCTATTACAAAATATAAGATATCTTTATCGTTGAGCCATTTTGTTCATTACAAAGGAAGTCGCGATTTTATTTACTTCCAAAAATACAAAATAATCGAGACAGTTAAATTCAGCATCAAAAAAGGCATCTTTAGACAGTTTAGATTGCATACTCAAATACATTTGGAACAGTTTTGGCATACGTTCATCTTGAGGAAAGCTGAACTCTGGATATTCTGGTTCATAAATCTTTTTAGAACGAATATCGATGGTTTTACTGTCTGGTAATTGCTGAATCTGACGGTGCGTATAGTACGCTCTAGCCAAATTATCTTGCAGGTGAATACTTACACAGCCCATCAAGTATTTAGCTCGCATTGACCACAATACTTTAGGTGCTAGATTCAGCCATAACGTTGAAAGTGCCTTACCATTACGAAAACGTGGATGTACGCAGGTACGCCCTATTTCTAATACATTTGGCAAATGCGATAAGTGAGGAACAATATCAAACTCATGAGCACTATAGCTTTGCGCTATTTCATGGCCTTGGAAGAGCTTGAGTCGTGTATAAGCCACAATCTCTCCCGTCCATTTCTCACGTAATACTGCATGCTCACAGCTAAAATCGTAAATATCTTGATCTAAGTTATCTTCAAAATGAATGCCGAATTGTTTACTAAATTGTTGTGCGCGAAACCGTTGTACATCTTGTAATTCTTTTAAATTATCAACCCATTCAAAGCGAAATTGTGTTTGATTCGTAGTCTTATGACGATTTAGAGGTAAAGTCCACGTTTGGCGATATTGATTAAATTTTTCCAGCATAATGAACGCTCCTAGTGACACCCCTTACACTAGTCAAAGCTCATGACAAAAAAATGACCAAAATTAGATGACATAAAAAAAGACCACTTAGCGTGGTCTTTTAATCAAAATACTCACTTTAGTGAGATGCATTTGAACGGTTAGAAATAAGCGTACCCACACCGTGATCTGTAAAGATTTCAAGTAATGTTGCATGTGGTACACGACCATCTACTATGTGTGCACTCACAACACCGCCTTTTACAGCATCAAGCGCACAACCTACTTTAGGAATCATTCCGCCGTAAATCACGCCTGTCTCGATTAAACGGTCAACTTCTTGTGTAGTTAAACCAGTTAAGAGATTTTTGTTTTCATCTAATACGCCAGTAATATTGGTAAGCAGAATTAATTTTTCTGCACCTAATGCTTCAGCAACCTTACCAGCGACCAAGTCAGCATTAATGTTGTAGGTATTACCTTTTTCATCAACGCCTAAAGGAGCAATAACCGGAATAAAGTCACTTTGGGTAAACATCTCTAATACGTCTGTTTTTACCCCAGTCACTTCACCTACCATACCTAAATCGATATGTTTGATAGAACCGTCTTCTTCGTGCTTTTCCATTAATAATTTACGGGCACGTAATAGATTGCCATCTTGACCTGTTAAGCCAATCGCACGTCCACCATGTTTATTAATTAAATTAACAATAGATTTGTTTACGCTACCGCCCAATACCATTTCAACCACTTCCATAGTGGCTTGATCGGTCACACGCATACCATCAATACGATCAGACTCACGGCCTAATTGTTTTAAGAAAGAGTCAACTTGTGGGCCGCCACCATGTACAACAACCGGGTTTAAACCCACAGTTTTAAGTAAAACGATATCGCGAGCGAATGAACTTTCCAATTCCGGATCAGTCATCGCATTACCACCGTATTTCACCACCAGCGTCTTACCAGAAAAACGTTGAATATATGGCAAAGCTTCAATCAAGATTTTTGCTTTGTCGACGCCAAGATGCTGATGTTGTGGCATTGCGCCTCTCCTTATTAGGCCTCAGAAAGTTCTTGTGCAATTTGCGGATAACGCTCTTGCAACATATCAATAAATTTTTGCTGAATTTCCTTTAAACGCAAAGGACTATCAGCATCAAATCTTACGGTAAAATACTCACCCGTATTTGATGCTCGAATAATGCCAAAACCATCATCAAAATCAAGACGTACGCCATCAATTTTACTAATATGAGCGCCTAAACGATGGCTCAGAATTTCAATATCTTGCAATACATGCTTAGGGTCTGATTGGTGAGTACTGATATAGGTATCTTCGGTACAGCATCTTTCAGGATAAATAGAAAATAAATCTGAAACTGTTGCCGCACTAGACTCGGTGAAATATTCCATTACGCGCAGTGCAGCATATATACCATCGTCATATCCAAAACCACGTCCGTCATTAAACACATAGTGGCCAGCATATTCACCACCAAAAATGGCTTGCCCTTTGGACTTAGATAAATAAGAACGGAGGAAACTACTACCCGTACGAATCATTTTCGGTTTACCACCGAGTCGCTCTACGGTTCTTTGAACCATCAACGAGCATTTCACATCAAATACGATTTCCTTATCTGTTTGTTGTTCCAGACACATTTGTGCAAATAGCGACAATAAACGGTCAGCTGTAAGTATGTTGGATTTCTCATCGAGTAATACGACACGATCGCCATCACCATCAAGCGCAATACCAATATCGGCAGCTTGCTCAATAATCGTTTTTCGTAATTCTTTTAAATGGGCAGCATGTGAAGGGTCTGGCGCATGGTCAGGGAACTCGCCATTTGGAGTAGTACGTAAGGCAATGACTTCACAACCCATTTTTTCAAGTACCAGTTTCGCACAGTGCCCTGCCGAACCATGTAAACCATCTAATACGACTTTTAATGGGCGTTTGAGTTGAATATCGTTAAAGAGAGCCTGTTGGTATTTTTTGCAAAATTCTGATTTAAATTGAGGAGTTGATAATTCTAATAATGAAATTGGATGAGTTGGAACATAAGTTTGGGCAAACTCACCGACTTGCTGAATCATTTCAGGAGATGGAGGTTCACCTCTTAAAATCCATTTAATACCATTATCTGATTTCGGATTATGGCTAGCGGTTACCATAATTCCGTTACCACCAAACTCACGTGCAATGTAATACATCATCGGAGTCGAGCAGCAACCAATGTTTGTAACAGTTAAACCCTGCTCTACCAATATCTCTTCGATTAAATGCGCATAAGCGGGGCTGGTAAGGCGGGCATCATAACCAATGACCAGTTGAGTTTGTTCTGCTTGTTTATATTGTTGTGCCAATCCATAGGCAATTGAACGGACCACGTCCGTAGTTAAATAAGAAAGTTTGCCTCTAATATCGTAAGCACGGAAAATATTTTTTGGGAATGAGTGTCTTACATTCATAGCGTATCTTCTATTTAAAGATCAATCTGATCTATCGCAAAAACATAGAGTATTCAAAAGGGTATTTGCTAAAAAAGTTAAAAGAGTATGAGTAAAGCGTGTTGTAATATAATTCATTGTAACATTCAAGGTATAAAAAGAAACACCTGTAAAACAGGCGTTTCTTTTCATTATTTTTTATAAGTTAATTATTGTTTACCAGTGTGACCAAAGCCGCCCGCACCGCGTAAAGTTTCTTCAAATTCCTCTACTTGTTCAAACTCAGCCTGAACAACTGGGACTAAAACATATTGTGCTAAACGCTCGCCTGGTTCTAAACGGAATGTCGTTTGACCACGGTTCCAAACTGAAACCATCAATTCACCTTGATAGTCCGAGTCAATTAACCCAACTAAATTACCAAGAACAATACCGTGTTTATGGCCTAAACCTGAACGCGGTAAAATTAAACCAGCAAAATTCACATCATGAATATAAATTGCCATACCTGTTTTAACTAATACAGTTTGGCCTGGTTCAATTTCAATTGCTTCATCTAAACAGGCACGTAAATCTAAACCTGCTGATCCTGCTGTTGCATACGAAGGTAAAGGCCATTCTTTACCTAAACGCGGATCGAGCAATTTAACTTGAACTTTCATGGGATTTCCTAAAAATTAAAAAATTAACGCTTTAATAAAGCTTTTAAATTTGCCAAATATTGTTGAGCCTGTTCTTTAGGGTCAACATTTGCTGCAATTTTCTTTTTACGCCCTAACCATTCGAGTTCGTCTTGTGGAAGCTCATCAAGGAAACGGCTTGGGGTCATTTGTTTCATTTGACCACCATTTTTACGCTGTTCTGCCAAAGTCAAAGTCAGCCCTTGACGTGCACGAGTAATACCCACGTACATAAGACGGCGTTCTTCTTCAATGGTTTCAGCTGCAATCGAGTTTTTATGCGGTAAAAGCTCTTCTTCAAGTCCCATAATGTACACATATGGGAACTCCAAACCTTTTGCTGCATGCAAAGTAAGTAGGTTTACTTTGTCAGTGTCCTCTTCTTCTTGCTGCTGTTCTAACAGATCAAGTAAAACCAGTTTGCGAATAACACTTTCAATATTCTTTTCATCAACATCTTCTGCACGATTAATCAGATTTTGAATACTGGTAAATAAATTCTCGATGTTATCGAGTTTACTTTTCTCTTGAGCAGGTGTTGCTGATTGCTCGCGAATATAGTCGATATAACCCGCTTCATTCATCATTTGACGAACTTTAGGCACAGGCTCATCATCTTCTAGTAACTCACGCGTAAACGTTGCGATAAAGTCAGCAAACTCATGCAATTGAGTTTCTGCTTTTTTAGGAAGAACCATGCTTAAGCGTTGGTCAGAAGAAGCTCCAAGTAAAGACAAATTATTTTCTTGCGCAAATAAACCTAGCTTCTCAAGAGTAACTGGGCCAATCGCGCGTTTAGGGGTATTAATAATACGTAAGAAAGCACTGTCATCTTCAGGGTTAATAATCAAACGCAGATAGCTCATCACGTCTTTAATTTCTGCACGAGCGAAGAACGATGTACCGCCAGAGAGTTTGTACGGGATTTGCATTTGGCGAAGCTGTGTTTCTAATACACGCGCCTGAAAGTTCCCGCGATATAAAACTGCATAATCTTTCCAGTTTTTACCGTTCATGAGCTTATGAGTAAGTAGGTCTTTGACCACGCGCTCTGCTTCATCGTCATCATTACGACAGGTAATAATTCGGATGACCTCACCATGCCCTTTATCACTCCACAATTTCTTATCAAAAATATGCGGGTTATTTTGAATTACACAGTTCGCAGCTTTCAAAATACGGCTGGTCGAGCGGTAATTTTGCTCAAGCTTAATAATATGTAAATTTGGGAAATCCTGTTTAAGCAAAGCCATGTTTTCAGGCTTCGCTCCACGCCATGCGTAAATTGACTGGTCATCATCACCCACAGCTGTAAACTGCCCCATTACACCAACCAACAGTTTCACTAAAATATATTGCGCGGTGTTGGTATCTTGATATTCATCGACCAATAAATAACGAACACGGTTTTGCCACTTGTCACGTACTTCTGCATTTTCTTGCAATAATCGCGTTGGCATAACAATGAGGTCATCAAAATCGACAGCATTGTAGGCACGTAAATTACGTTCATAAAGTTGGTAAAGGTGAGCAAACTGCACATCTTCAGGAGTTTCACACGTCGAATGTGCTTGTTCAGGCAAAATCAGATCGTTCTTCCAATCTGAAATTTTCTTCATTGCCTTGGCAATTAATTCTTTACTCTCCGCACCCGACAAATTATCGCGATGCATCAAATCCATCAAAATGCGTTTACAGTCATCTGCATCCAAAATCGAAAAATTAGCTTTTAAAGGTAAATTTTTAAGTTCTAAACGTAAAAGATTTAAACCAAAAGTATGGAAAGTCGAAACGGATAAACCTTTTGCTTCTTCACGAGATAAAAGCTTGGTCACACGCTCTTTCATTTCACGCGCAGCTTTATTGGTAAAGGTCATCGCTGTAATACGATGCGCAGGAATACGGCAATGTTGCACCAAATAGGCAATTTTACGCGTAATTACCGATGTTTTACCTGAACCAGCGCCAGCAAGCACCAATAAAGGGCCTTGAGTATATTTCATGGCTTCTTCTTGCTTGTTGTTCAGTTGACTGGCAGATGACATCGTGTATTACCTCTTAATTTTTCGAGCATGATTATAGTCATCTCTTTTTTAGAATCCCAATAGTAAATCTACGGATATGTATAAATGATGTCTAATAATGCAATTTACGCGCCGCAGAATGTCGTGATTATTTCTTATACTGCATCCATAAAAAAACCACCCGAAGGTGGTTTTTGAAACAATAAACTAAATCTTATTGTTTAGCATAAATGCTGATTTCTACGCGACGGTTTTGTTCACGACCAGAAGCAGTTGAGTTGTCTGCGATTGGGTTAGAAGAACCATAACCTTGTGCATCGATACGGCTAGATGGAACGCCTTTACCAGCTAAATAGTTTTTAACTGATTGAGCACGTGATTGAGATAATGGGATGTTGATAGAGTCATTACCAGTGTTATCTGTGTAACCAGTTACCAAAATCGCGCTCTTGTTATCTTCAGCCAATGTTTGTGCTACTTTGTCCAAAGTTGCATAGAAGTTTGGCTTGATGTTTGATTTGTTTGTATCAAAAGTGATGCTACCAGGCATGATCAATTGAACAGAACCATCTGGGTTACGACCAACTTCTACGCCGGTACCAGCCATTTGTTGACGTAATTTTTTCTCTTTTTGGTCAAGGTATAAACCACCAGCTGCACCAAGAACTGCACCGATTGCCGCAGCACGGTTGTTTTGACGGCTAGAGTTTGCACTTGATTTAGAAATACCGTAACCAGCTGCTGCGCCGATTAATGTACCTAATGCGGCTTTATCGTATTCAACGCCACCAAGGTTGTTACCTGTTGTTTGACAACCAGAAAGTACTACTGCTGCCCCTACCACTGTTGAAATAACTAATGCACGCATTGCATGCCTCCTCACTTTGAGTGTTTTGTTGTTGAGTGAATAATGAAACAAAAAGGAAGTATAAAACATTGATATTTTGTTAATAATAAACAGTTTAGTTAGTTTTTTGTAATATTTTGATGCACTTTAAGACGTGCACTCATCACAATTTCTTCATTGTTGTCTAAGATATCGTTGTATTTCATTTCACGATAGTTATAGTTGAACAACTTTCTATGGATTTTGGATATTCGGGGCCATTTATATGTCAACTGCACCCAATAAGCAATCTGCGCTAAAAAAAATTACACGTGGACTCACTGTAGGTACAGTCATCACAGGTAGCACCTTTTTTCATGGACCACCTGTATTGGCTTTGGGCTTAACCAAGTTATTTAAAAAATCATCCAAAGTAGATGAAACCAACATTCAAATTACAAATAGCTGGCTCAGTGTCAATAATTGGCTCATTGACCATGTTCTACCTAATTTAAAATGGGATATTACGATCGACGAAGGTCTTGATTTAAGTATGCAAGGCCGTTACTTAATGACGTGTAACCATCAAAGCTGGGTGGATACTACCGTAAACCAGTATTTCGGCTTAACCCGTATGCCCCTTACCCGCTTTTTTACCAAGTGGGAACTCATCTTTATTCCGTTCGTTGGTCAAGCCTTTAAAATTTTAGGCTTCCCAATGATGAAGCGTCATACCAAAGAGCAAATTGCGAAAAACCCTGAGCTTAAAGACCGCGATATGATGGAAGCACGTAAAGCGTGTGAGCAGCTCTTGAGCCAGCCTTTTACTTTATTAAACTATTTAGAAGGTACGCGTTTTACCCAAGAAAAGCATGACCAACAAAATTCGCCATATAAACATTTATTGAAACCTAAAGCGGGTGGTTTGGCGCTGGCTCTAAATATTTTGGGCGACAAAATTGATGCTTTAGTTGATATGACCATTGTCTACCCTGACGGTGTACCGGGTTATGGCGATTTCTGGTTAGGTGATGTTTCACAAATTGCGGTAAATCTTCGTAAAATTGAAATACCAGCTTGGGTACTCGGCGGTAACTATGAAGATGACCCAGTGTACCGTGAACGTTTTCAACAATGGGTACATGAACTCTGGACTGAAAAAGATCAACTCATCGAACAAATGAAAGCTCGATATACTACTTCAACTCATTAAAAGCATTTATAGCTATGCAGAACAGTTCCAGAAAACAAGCAAAATATTACCATATGGACCCAAGCAGCGCTTCATTTAAGCTGTTTTTGATTTATGACATCTTTATGGTGTTTATCATTATTTTCAATCTGTTCTGTCTTGCAGCAAATTTCTTTTTAATGAGCAGTATTGGGGCATGGTTTTTTGAACATATTCACCTGCCCCAAGTACTTACGTTTTATAAAACTTATTTACACCCTTGGGTAATTACGACTGAAGCTTGGTTTATTGGCTTTTTAATTACTGAATTTGTTGTCCGCTGGGGCATTTCAATTATTTATAAACACCACAAGCGTTGGTTTTTCTTTCCATTCATTCACTGGTATGAAATTTTAGCCATCATTCCTCAGTTACGTTTTTTACGTTTATTTCGTGCTGGTATTATCGCGTATCGCTTATATGAACTAGGTTATCCTGTTATTCCTGAAAGCTGGAGAAAAACTGGACTATTTTATTACCGTGTTGTTATGGAAGAGTTATCTGACCGTGTTGTTATTACGGTTATTGATGGCATTCGTAATGAGCTTCAAACTAGCTCAACACATAAGCAAATTATTCATGAGCTGGTTAATCACCATCGCGAACAATTTACGGTTACCCTAACCTCTATATTGCAAGAATCTTTAG
The DNA here is from genome assembly GCF_044538765.1 of Acinetobacter sp. ABJ-A23_2. Lineage (NCBI taxonomy): Bacteria > Pseudomonadati > Pseudomonadota > Gammaproteobacteria > Moraxellales > Moraxellaceae > Acinetobacter > Acinetobacter sp. ABJ-A23_2. The sequence goes on along the minus strand of NZ_JBIUCP010000024.1, from coordinate 13,674 downwards.
CTACGGCTTTAAAAGAACAAAAACCTGCAATCACAAAAGGTGTGGGACAAATTGTTGATCAGGCAATAGAAGATACGCCGGAGTTAACCCAATTATTACGCTTAATTCCTTTAGTGGGTGGTCGTATCGAACAGCAAATTCAAAGTATTGGTCAACGACTCGGTGAAAATATCAGTGCCGGTTTAATTGAACCTTTAATTGAAGGATCAAAAGATCAACCCAATGCAACGTATCAATTAATTTCAGAAAAAATAAGTAACGTGAATATTAATAACCGTGAGCTTGAGCAACTTGTCGAGTCTGTTGTATTTGAAAGTCTTGAAGCAATTCGCAAACAAGTTAAAGTCAAACAATGGCAACAAACCCTTGCGGAGCGTGATCGAATCAAAGAATAAGCATTTACTTAATTTTTTATGAAACACGCTAGAGAATTGGCACGATTTGTTCTAGCATTTGCTCTATTTACAATAAACTTAACGATATTACAGCTCGTTTTAACGCCTTGAAGGAAGACTTATGGCTGATATCCGGATTACCGGCAGAATGGTTAACTTTAGCAGGATAACCTTCGATACGAATGATCATGATGTGATCCGCCAGCAATTATCAAATATTCTAAATGAAGGTTCCTATCAGGGAACTGTCGTTATTATAGATAGTACAGTTGAGCAAGAGCTCATTGCTTTAATTCAGCTGTTAGTAAGCTTAGGTTTGCAACCTATGGCGGTCATTGACGGCATTTTAGGTGATGAGGCACGCGCCATTCAGTTCCCTGTATTACCAGCCGACCAGCCATTACAACGCATTAAAGCAACTGCGGAGCAAGTTGCAATTGTAGAGAAACCGGCACCTGCACAAGCTTCACCAGAAACAAAAAAACCACTAAATAATAATGCAGTTGCCCATATTACCTCTTATCATGATGAAATTTTGCGTACAGGCCAATCTCTTGTACAAGACCAAGGCGATATTATTTTAAAAGCTGGCATGAATAGTGGATCTGAAGTGATTGCTTCAGGAAATATACATATTTATGGCACGGTTCGTGGTAGAGTCATTGCTGGTGCGGGTGGGCACGCTGCTGCACGCATTTTTTGCCAATCTTTAGAGGCTGAACTCGTTTCCATTGCCGGAACATATTGTGTCGCAGATGATATCCCTAAACATGTGGTAAAAAAGCCAGTACATATTTATTTAAATGAAAAGCAAGAGCTTGAATTTGAAGCTCTAGAACTTTAGTTTATTAAGCAAATCACCAAAAAACAGCCCTTTTAAGGGTGTATGTATGACCATAATAGGAGTGGATTCGGTGGCCAAAATTGTTGTCGTAACATCAGGCAAAGGTGGTGTAGGTAAAACTACAACGAGTGCATCTTTTGCAACAGGTTTAGCCCTTCGTGGTCATAAAACTGTTGTGATTGACTTTGATGTAGGCTTACGTAACCTTGATTTAATTATGGGGTGTGAGCGTCGTGTTGTTTATGATTTCGTCAATGTAATTAACAATGAAGCACGTCTGCAACAAGCCCTTATTCGCGATAAAGATATCGAAAACCTTTATATTTTACCGGCTTCACAAACCCGTGATAAAGATGCTTTGAGCGACGAAGGTGTTGCTCGTGTAATTGATGAGCTTGCTCAAGAATTTGATTACATTATTTGTGACTCACCTGCGGGGATCGAACGTGGTGCAATTTTAGCAATGTACCATGCAGATGAAGCAATCATTGTGACAAATCCTGAAATTTCTTCAGTACGTGACTCTGACCGCATCATCGGAATGTTAGACAGCAAAACTAAAAAAGTTGAACACAACGAAGGACGTATACGTAAGCATTTATGTATTACACGTTTTAACCCTGAACGTGCTGACCGTCAGGAAATGCTGACGATTGATGATATTTCTAAAGATATTTTACGCGTACCGACATTAGGTGTTATTCCGGAATGTCCAAGTGTATTACAAGCATCAAACGAAGGTAAGCCAGTTATTCTGTATTCAGAAACTAAAGCTGGACAAGCGTATGATGACTTGGTTGCTCGCTTTCTTGGCGAAGACCGCCCTTATCGACACATCACAGCTCAACCTAAAGGCTGGTTAGCACGACTATTTGGAGCGTAGATATGGCAGGATTCTGGAGTAAATTATTTAGCAGTGAAGAAAAACCATCAAGTGCTCAAACTGCCAAAGATCGTTTAAAAGTTATTGTTGCATCAGAACAAGGTTTAGGCCGTCGTTTAAGCCAAGACAAGATTGACCAAATGAAGAAAGAAATCATGCAGGTGGTGAGTCGTTATGTAAGCGGTGTAGGCGAACAGCATATCCAAATGCAAGTTCGTTCTGAAGCAAATATCGAAATGTTAGAAATGAATATCAATTTACCTGAAGAACGATAATTCTATTTCTGACTATTCAACAAATCAGAATCAAGGCAAAATAACGCAAGTTATTTTGCCTTTTTTAAAATGAGGAGATTGTCATGGCATTATCACAGCCAGCAACTTTCAATGAAGAATGGTCCGATGAGCGTGTTTTTGCCTACCTCAACCAACTTCCTCCAAATGGTGTGAACGCAGATTTTCACGTGCTCTACCATGCTTTCAAACATATGCGTCCAAATGACTATGAACGTCTTTTGACTAAATTTGTTGCAGATGGACGAGACATCAATGCAACAAACCCTGAAGGCGAACGCATTCATGACGTGATTGCTAAATTTCCGCGTCAATCAGCGCCGTTTTTAGAAGTTTTAGCAAAGTTTGCTTAAGCTTTTTATTTGAATAAGACTGCATAATCTATCTTGTAAAACTTAGTAGATAGATTATGTGGTTTATTCAAATATCTAAATTATTTACTTTTATAAAAAATAATCTTAAAGTCATCAGCACTATTTCATTCCAAATATAAATTCATGAATCCAGAACCTATTAATTTAAATCAAACACAATCTATCCAATCAAATCATATAGAAAATTTAAAAGTTATTAGCGTTAATAAGTTTATCTTTCTATCCTTTATTTCCTTTGGTCTATATCAAATTTGGTGGATATTTAAAGCATGGCGATTTTTTCTAATCAAAAATAAATTAAATATTATGCCTGCTGCTCGTGCAGTTTTTTCTATATTCTTTTTATATTCATTATTTAATCACATAAAAACCTACTCGAAAGAACAAGGGTATACCAATAACTTTTCTTCAGGTAGGATGTATTTAGCATATCTAATTACATCTTTACTAGTTTACTTACCTGATCCGTATTGGCTCATCTCTCTCTGCGACATTATATTTTTAATACCAGCATTTAAAGCACTGAGCTATGCACAAAAACAAATAGTAACGACAGTTGAGCAAGGGAAATTCAATACCTCTCAAATTATTTTAATTATTATAGGATCTATTATGTGGCTACTGATTTTTATCGGTTTTGTTATATGAACCCTGTATAAGTGATCTAAAATTTAGTAATTAAAAAAAGCCTCTTTTAAGAGGCTTTTTTACTGTCTGGATTTAGCGATTTCCAATCAGGAAAATACCGAATACGGTAAAAATACCACCGGAAATACCATCAATCCATTTTGAAAAATTACGGTAAGCCACTCTGAAACTCGGTAACGAGAAAATAAACGTCACAAAGCAGAACCATAAAATCGTTTCAACCGACACAATAATAAAAAGCAACCAATGCACTTGATCAAGTTGAGGGTTAGCTAAAAATAAAGAAAACACACTACCAAAATAAATTACAGCTTTAGGATTCGATAAATTGGTGAGTAATCCTTTCATAAAAAATAAGTAAGGTGCTTTAGGCAACTCAACAGCCGTAACCTCTTCCTGCTGATTTTTTGAAAATGCTGAACGCAACATTTGATAACCTAACCAACATAAGTATAAACCACCTGCGATGAGTAAACCTTGCTTTAACCAAGCCATTTTCTCAAAAATAATATTTAAGCCCATCAGTGCTAAAGATGCCCAAAACATAACGCCTGCTGTTATTCCTGCAACAACCAACATAGCTTCTTTACGAGATCGGCTCACTGCGGTCTGCGATACCAGAAAGAAATCAGGTCCTGGAGTAATAAGCGCACAAAAATGAATAAAAGCTAACGTAATTAACGCGACTAACATGTTGTCCTCCTGATTTGTTTCATTGTTATTTATTTAGAAGCACACATTAGCATTTTTTACTATTTGATAAAATCTCAAATTACCACTGAATAATGATTATTTTTAACTACAAAAAAAGCCTCCGAAGAGGCTTAATTTCAAGTGAAGATATTAAACTAAAATATCTCGCTTACCATTGGCACCCATAGCACTCACAATACCGTTCTCTTCCATTTGGTCGATAATACGGGCAGCACGGTTATAACCTAAGCTAAACTTACGCTGTAATGAAGATGTAGATGCTTTGCGAGTTTCTAGGACAAACGATACACATTGGTCATAAAGCGCATCACGGTCTGAACCACCCTCACCTTCTTCAAAGCCACGAGATGTAGGTTCTTCATCAAATGGCGTTAAGATCTCATCTACGTAGTCTGGTTCACCACGTTCACGCCAAGCGTCACAAATGCGGTTAACTTCATCATCACTAATAAATGCACCATGTACACGTTCTGGCTCAATCTTACCTGGCCCTAAGAACAGCATATCACCATGACCTAACAAGTCTTCTGCACCACCAGCATCCAAAATCGTACGTGAGTCAATTTTACTGTTTACACGTAAAGCTACACGCGTTGGAATATTGGCTTTAATAAGACCCGTAATAACATCTACCGATGGACGCTGAGTTGCAAGTAAAAGGTGAATACCGGCAGCACGAGATTTTTGCGCCAAACGCGTAATCATTTCTTCCGCTTTCTTACCTACCTGCATGATCATGTCGGCAAACTCATCTGCCACAATTACAATTGATGGTAACGGCGTTAAACGAGGTGCACGCTCTTGTGTCGCTGAGTCACTTGGTTTCCACGTTGGATCAATCAAGTCTTCCCCATTCGCAATTGCTTCTTCAACTTTTCGGTTGTAGTCACTTAACTTACGAATTTTAAGGAACGACATAAGCTTATAACGACGTTCCATTTCATTTACACACCAGTTTAATGCACTCACTGCATCTTTCATGTCAGTGACTACAGGCGTTAATAAATGCGGAATATCGTTATAGTTCGCTAATTCAAGCTGTTTCGGGTCAATTAAAATTAAACGTAATTGGTCTGGCGTATACTTAAGTAACATCGATAAAATCATCGAGTTAACTGCAACAGATTTACCCGAACCTGTAGTACCCGCAACCAACATATGCGGTGCTTTTGCTAAATCGGTTAATACTGGATTACCCGAAATATCTTTACCCATTGCCATGCTAATAAGTGCACTTGGGTCACGATATGTTGGAGTTTCCAATAGCTCGATCAAACGTACCATTTCACGGGCACTATTTGGTACTTCAATACCAATATATGGTTTACCCGGAATAACTTCTACAACACGCACAGAAGCCATAGACATTGAACGCGCCAAGTCACGGGAAATATTAGTCACTTTAGATGCTTTCACACCCGGTGCCAAATCTAATTCAAAACGCGTAACAACTGGACCCGGCTGAGCTTCAACCACCTGAGCCTTAACATTAAACTCTTGTAATTTAATCTCTAACAATTCAGACAAACGAGAAAGCTGCTCTTCAGTAAAGTTAACTTTCTTATTTGGATCAACCTTATCAAGCAGTTCAAAGCCCGGTAATGTTGGCAAATCTAAACGCTTCTTGGCTACCTGCATTGCACGAGACACTGGTCGACCAGATGCATCAGTTAATGGCGCATCAAAATCGAACTCATCTTCAAGATCATCTTCTGGCTTTCCAGCAGTTTCTTGCCAAGCTTCAATAAACTCTTCTTTTGAAAGCTTCTCTGCACCAATCGTAGTTTGAATAGGTGCTTTTACAAATGCTGAAGATTGCGCATAGCTACTTGCTTTGACCGGTTGAGCTGCTGGAGCAATATCTTCATCAATTAATAAGTCATCGAAATCATCAAACACCTGTTCATTTGATAAGTTTTTAGGTGACTGATTTAAATTCGATACAGGTACAGATGTTTCAACTGATGTATGAGGTGTTTGCGGTGCTACTGCTGGTTCAACATGATGATCTTGAACGAACGGTGTATGCACATCAGTAGCAGTTTTACTGTTTGGAACTGCGGCAAGTAATTCATCAAAAATCTCATCATCATTCCAATCTAAACCTTGATGACTATTCGATGCTTGAGGTTGTGCTTGTTTAGCCTGATAAGCCGTTTCTTGGAATTGCTCATGACTTGGATGTTCATTTGAATCATCCGCAGCTCTTAACAACGCATCAATTTCTTGCTTATGACTGGCATCATCGCGCTGTAAGGCACGCCAAACCTCACCTGTCGCCACTAAACGCTCACTGTCTTTTTTAAGCTGTTGAGCTTGTTCAAGTGTACGCTCAAAGCTTTCTGGCTGAGGAGCTGGTTTTTCTTCAACAGTTTCAGGCTGGCTTTGCTCTTTCGCTAACACATCGGCAAATAAACGCTCCGCCATTTCATCGTGTCGTGTAGAGCCAACCTTGGTTTGAGTTTTTTCTGGCTGAACATTTAGCTCTGCTTCATCAGCAACTTCAGCTTTAGGCATCTCAGCAACTTTCACCGTTGCTGTTTTATTTGCAGGCTGTGTAGTTAAGTCATAAGCAGATTCATTTGGCGATACGTTCTTATAGAATAAATCTTGTAAATAACTTGGCATTGCTTTGAGCGTAACCCATGTTTTGCTCCACTGCACCCCAAATGCCAAAGTGAACAATACCACTCCGAAAACCAATAAAAATAAGGTCGCACCATAAATCGTTAACAGTTGAGATAAGCTTTGTCCCAACTCATAACCAATAATCCCGCCTGCCGCATTATCTAAAGTATCTGCGGGTACATTCCAATGTAAGTAAAGCAAACTCGACACAACAAGAATTAAGAAGAATTGAGCAGCATAACGGAATGGACGGTTTAGAAAACTATGCGGCCACCAGACTTGAATAGCTTCAACAAATAGAAAAATTGGAATAAGTAAACTTGCCCAACCTAAAAAGCCAAACAGCAAATCTGCAATCCATGCACCGGCAATACCACTTGCATTGGATACTTGCTGAGTATCACTTGAAATATGCATCCAGCCCGGATCAAATGGCGTATATGTTACTGTCGCCAGAAACATATAAATACCAAAAGAGACCAAGAATAATGTCATCAATAAGCGCTGTGCATAAACACTTGACACCGCAGTCATATACTGTCCTGTAACCCATTTAATTATTGGTTTAGAGATGTGAAGACCTACATTTCAGATCTTCAACGAATGAACTTTATATTATGCACCTGTTCTTACAAAAAAGGTGCATGATTCTTTACAGTTGTTGTTAACATAAGGCTCTTCTATATTGTTATATAACTTAATTCGATTGTCCTGATCAATATTATCCACATTGATTTCACGCTATTGGTCGGCAATTTCACGTATAATTTTCAAAATTCTCGAAATAAATAAGGATACCCTCAATGAGTGCTCGTCATTCTCGGTTAATTATTCTCGGTTCTGGCCCTGCGGGTTATAGTGCAGCTGTCTATGCAGCACGTGCAAATCTTAAACCAACACTTATTGCTGGTTTACAACTTGGCGGCCAACTTACAACAACAACCGAAGTTGACAACTGGCCGGGCGATCCTGAAGGTTTGACTGGTCCTGCTTTAATGGACCGTATGCAAGCACATGCTGAACGCTTCGGAACTGAACTCGTCTATGATCATATTAATGAAGTGGACTTAAATGTACGTCCTTTTGTTCTTAAAGGTGATATGGATGAGTACACTTGTGATGCATTAATTATTGCAACCGGTGCTACAGCTCAATACCTTGGTTTAGAGTCTGAACAAAAGTTTATGGGCCAAGGCGTGAGCGCATGTGCAACATGTGACGGTTTCTTCTATAAAAACCAAAAAGTAATGGTTGTAGGTGGTGGTAACACTGCTGTTGAAGAAGCGCTTTATTTATCAAATATTGCTGAACATGTAACGCTAGTTCATCGCCGCGATTCTTTACGCTCTGAAAAGATTTTGCAAGATCACTTATTTGCTAAAGAAAAAGAAGGCAAAATCAGCATTGTTTGGAATCATGAAGTTGAAGAAGTTCTTGGCGACAATACTGGTGTAACAGGTGTTCGCTTAAAATCTACAAAAGATGAAAGCAAACAAGATATCCAAGTTCAAGGCTTATTCGTTGCCATTGGTCACAAGCCAAATACTGGAATGTTTGAAGGCCAGTTAAACTTACGTGATGGTTATATTCAAGTACAAAGTGGTACTTCAGGTAATGCAACAGCAACTTCTGTAGCAGGTGTTTTCGCTGCGGGTGATGTGGCTGACAGTATCTACCGTCAAGCCATTACTTCAGCTGGTTCAGGCTGTATGGCAGCATTAGATGCAGAAAAATATCTAGATAACCTTTAAGTTTAGATATTTCAAACAGCCGTTTTATAACGGCTGTTTTTTTATCATTTATAATAATTACTGGCTGCCTCAAATTAATTTTTATAGCATAACCCTTAAGCACATATTATTTTAGTCTTATGAACACACTACCTCTATCTCAATATATTTTCCCAGATCCAGAGGAAGCCGATCCAGATGGTCATGGTCTAATTTGTATTGGTGCTGACCTCTCCCCTTCTACGCTCTATGAAGCATATACCCACGGACTTTTTCCCTGGTTTAATGAAGATGAGCCTATTTGTTGGTGGAGCCCTCAACCACGCTGTGTGATTTATCCTCAAAACTATAAACCAAGTAAATCGCTCATTCGGAATATGAAAAAGTATGATTACACTATTACGGTAAATCGTGCTTTTGAACAGGTCATACGTTCATGTTCACTACCTCGAAGTTATGCCAATGAAACTTGGATTAGCGAAGATATTATTCAGGGATATTGTGCGTTGTTTAATGCAGGTTATGGCTATAGCGTAGAAGTTTGGCAAGACGAACAGCTGGTAGGTGGTTTATATGGGGTAACGATCGGTAAGGGTTGCTTTGGCGAGTCTATGTTTAGTACCCAAACCGATGTTTCTAAAATGGCTTTTTATACTTTAATGTTAATTGGTAAAGAAAATCAGCTTCCTTGGGTTGACTGCCAACTTGTAAATAGTCACTTAATTAGTCTTGGGGCTTGTACACTTTCTCGGCAGGAATATCTTAAATCGTTACAAGATGTAATTATTCACCCCTCTATCAATTGGAAAAAGTATCAAGAACGTGTATTTTCAAGTAAAACAATAGCATTAAATGCAAAATTAATGGAATGATAACAGGAGGGACCAATCATGAAATCATATCACCCGAAGTCCCTTTTAAATGATCTGCAATATTATATTACCCCACCTCACGATTGCAGCTATTTAGAAAATAAGTCAGCACGTATGGTCTTTTTAGACCCGATTCACCGAATTGATGTGGTGACTCTTTCAGAGTTATCGCGATTAGGTTTTCGTCGTAGTGGTGACTTTGTATATCGTCCTGAATGTCATTTATGCAGACAGTGTTTGTCTTGTCGTGTTCCAGTTGCCGATTTCCAAATGAACAGTATGCAAAAAAAAGCGTGGAAGCGAAATCAAGACCTTACCATGACTGTTCTGCCAACACGGCAAGCTGCACAAATTCATTATGATTTATACGAACGTTATATTAATGAGCGCCATGCCGATGGCGATATGTTTCCACCAAGTTTAGATCAGTTTGAAAAATTCTTGGTTCATAGCTGTACAGATAGTTTCTTCTTAGAACTATGGAAAGATAACCGTCTTATTAGCGTTTCTACTTGTGATTTAATGGATGATGGATTATCTGCAGTCTATACTTTCTTTGACCCAGACGAACACCGTAGATCTTTAGGTGTTTATTCAATTTTAAATCAGATCGAATATGTAAAATCACTTGGTTTAGAATATCTTTACTTAGGCTATTGGGTGCCACACTCATCCAAAATGAATTATAAATCTCAATATACCCCCCTAGAACTTTTACTAGACGGGCAATGGCGCCGCTTAAATCGATCATTATCGCCTGAAGAGATCAATCAGTTAGGTAATTCACTCATGACGACATTACCTTCTGAGTGGAATAATTTAATTATTAAATAGCTCGATTCTGTCTTGTTGTTAAGTCCGCAACAAGACAGCCATTTTTAAAATAAAGAAGCAAAATCATCTGTACAGCTTTTTACCATAATAACGGCATTTTCACGCCCACCCTCTTGAGTTGGGTAATAATTGCGACGCACATCAATTTGATGAAAACCTGTTTTTTCGTATAGCCCTATTGCCGCTTTATTACTTTCACGAACCTCTAAAAAAATTTGTACAGGTTGATTTTCTAACTGCTCAATCGATGCATCTAACAATTGATATCCCAAGCCTTTGCCTTGCATTTCAGGATCAATTGCCATAAGCAATAAATTCGCTTCATCTAACACAGGTTGTAAAATACAAAAACCAACAACCTTATGATTTAACTCAATTACCGTACATTGATAAGAGTTCACAGACTCTACAAATTGCTGCCTAGACCATGGATGTGTCTGAACAAGCTTCTCAATTTGAGCAACACTATCAATATCGGAGGCTTGCATAGTACGAATCATGAATTTCAACACATTTTCAGATTTCAAAGTAAATGTATTATAGAAACTTAAATAGAAAAAACGAGCAAAAAAAAGAGCAATTAAATTGCCCTTTTTTTAATACGTCTGTTAAAGCCCTAACTTTTCACGCCAAGTTGCTAATAAAGCCGTTGTATCCGAATCATTTGGATGAAATTTTGGTCTTAAGAAATCAAGTAACTCTGGAATTTGACGTGTCATAAAACCTTTACGGCCATACATAAACTTAAGCATGTACTTGGTGTCTTTCCAAGTTAATTTGTCATCAGTCTTAAGCAACTTAGCAGTAAAATAAGATTGAGTTGCGAAGATTAAAGCCATTGCAATAATTAAAGCAGTTGAGCGCATAAAATAAGCTTTTGGCCCTTGCCCATACATGCTTGTATACACATCAAATGCCACAGCTTTATGTTCATTTTCTTCTACCGCGTGCCACATCCATAAGTGATACATGGTGTCATCTTGGAACATGGCCTGAATTTCAGGATTTTGTAAAAGTTCAGCGGCAATCGTCGATGTAAAATGTTCTAAAGCACAAGTACCTGTCAAATCAATCATCTCTTTAGTATAACCAAAAGGTTTCATTAACTTGGTTACAACTGCTGTCCCCATTTTAATGACTGTACCTGTTTGCTTTTCCATTTTGCGAACATCATATCCATATGCTTGCGCAGAAGCATTAAAAGCTAAATGCTCTTTAGAATGCATAGCTTCCTGACCAATAAAAGCACTTATTTCTTTTTGAAGAGCTGGGTCAGCTAATTTAGGATCATTTCGCACTGCACGCGTACTATTTACAAAGAACTGCTCGCCTTCAGGAAAAAGAGCCGATAATGCTGTCATAAAGTGAGTCAATCCTGCATCGTAATTTGCCCAATAGCGTGGGACTTGAGCAAATTCAAAGTCCATACGACGTACAGGGAAGCTTGCTCCAGCACGATTAGAAATATTTACTTTAGCATTCATGTCAGACTCCTTTAAGTGAACCATCAATTCACTTATATCCTTATTTATTTTCTTAATATTTATAATAATACGCCTTTAAAAGCGCTATTTAAGTGCAGATGAGGACAGCAAATTATCAGATGAGGTCATTACCAGCCCCTTTCTGGAGCAAAATGAATACCTATCATTTTTAAAAATGGGCAGTAGTTTCAAGACAACAAAAAAGGACTGCTAACAGTCCTGTTCACTTTGTTTTTCACTTAAAGACCAAGTTTGGCTTTCCATGTTTTTAATAGACCCACTGTGTCTAAATCATTAGGGTGAAAGCCTGGTTTAAAATAAGCCAACATCTCTTTAGCCATACCCGTAATAATACCTTTGGATGGGCTATAACCATATTTATAAATCACAGACAATTCATCTAAGTTTAATTTTTTATCTTGTCTTAAAAGACGTAGCACAAACGAAGATTGAATTGCGAAAATAAGCGCCATCGCAAATACAAGTGAGCTTGTACGTAATGCATAAGCTTTAACACCTTTGCCAAATACCCCCTCGTAAACATCAAAAGCTACGGCTTTATGCTCATTTTCTTCTATTGCATGCCAATACCACATGGTTGACATTGTTTTATCTTTCATAAGCTCTTGAATATGGGTATTAACTAAAAGCTGGGATGCAATCGTTGCAGTAAAATGCTCAAGAGCTGTAGTCGCAGTTAAATCTACCATTTCTTGCGTCATACCAAATGGTTTTACGATCTTTGCAAAAGTCTTACGCGCAGTCTGAATAGCTGTATCAGTAAATTTTTCCAACGTCTCGACATCATGACCAAACTTTTGTGCAGATGCATTAAAGTTCACATGTTCTTGAGTATGCATCGCCTCTTGACCAATGAAAGCACTAATTTCTTTTTGTAGCTCTTCATTGTTTTTAATCGCTGGGTGATAACGCACTGCACGTACACTATCAATAAAGAACTTCTCACCAGCAGGAAATAGTGCTGATAATGCTGTCATAAAATGCGTAAGCCCAGCAGAACCATCCATCCAATATTCCGGCACATCATTAAAGTCAAAGTTCATACGACGTACAGGAAAGCTTGCTCCGGCACGATTCGTAATATTTACTTTAGCGTTCATAGTGAAAGCTCCTTGCTAGTAACCATAGTTACTTAAACTTTATTGTTCGTTTTCTTGATTCTTATCATACAAACTTAATAAAAAGGCTTAAGTGCAAATAGGGACATTGAAGTATCAGTTAAGGCCAGCTTTCTATTGAATTGTCGAACAATTAAACATAAAAAAAAGCGCCCCAAAAGGAGCGCTTTTTTCACTGAAAAGTGATTATGCAGTTACTTTCGCAACAACACCAGCACCTACAGTACGACCACCTTCACGGATCGCAAAACGTAGACCTGGGTCCATTGCGATTGGATGGATTAATTCTACTGACATTTCAACGTTGTCACCTGGCATTACCATTTCAACGCCTTCTTTCAACTGGATCGCACCAGTTACGTCAGTTGTACGGAAATAGAACTGTGGACGGTAACCATTTAAGAATGGAGTGTGACGACCACCTTCTTCTTTAGAAAGTACGTATACTTCTGCGTCGAATTTAGTGTGCGGCTTGATTGTACCTGGTTTAGCAAGTACTTGACCACGTTGTACGTCTTCACGCTTAGTACCACGAAGTAATACACCACAGTTCTCGCCTGCACGGCCTTCGTCAAGAAGTTTACGGAACATTTCTACGCCAGTTACAGTTGTTTTAACTGTATCTTTAATACCAACGATCTCTACTTCTTCGCCAACTTTAACGATACCAGATTCTACACGGCCTGTTACTACTGTACCACGACCAGAGATTGAGAATACGTCTTCGATTGGCATTAAGAATGCTTTGTCGATAGCACGTTCTGGTTCTGGGATGTAAGAGTCAAGAGCTGCTACAAGAGCAAGAACTGATTCTTCACCGTAAGGACCTGCTTCAC